>DASUNL010000470.1:0-4886 GCA_036277175.1 Pyrinomonadaceae bacterium
GCTGAACGCTGACGGCTTCCCCGCCGCTTGTCACTCGTCACTTCCTTTGTGGATAATCTACCGCGAGAGGTGTTTCAGCAGATGGCCGTCCCCCGGACGAAGTGGGTCGAGCGCGAGTTCAGTTTCGACTTCCCCTTGGGCCTTTACGCGAGCGTCGTCGAGCGCGTGCGGGGCTTGCCCGCGCGTCTCGAAGACCTTCTGCGCGGACGGCCGCGCGAGGCGCTCGTGCGCCGCGACGGCGGGCGCTGGTCGATGCAGGAACACGCCGGACACCTCCTCGACCTCGAAGAGTTGGGCCTCGGTCGCCTCGACGATTTCGAGGCCGGTCTCCCCGTTTTGCGCGCCGCCGACATGACCAACCGCAAGACCCACGAGGCCGACCACAACGCCGTCGCCTTGGAAGACATTTTGATTGCCCTGCGCCGCGAGCGCGCCGAGTTCGTGCGCCGTCTCGACGCATACGACGAGGGGATGGCCGCGCGCACGGCCACCCACCCGCGTCTGAAAACACGGATGCGCGTGGTCGACCTCGCGTACTTCATCGCCGAGCACGACGACCATCATCTGGCGTCGGTCTCGGAGCTAATCAGACTTTTCTGAAGTCCGCCCGCGTGGCCGCTTGAAACCTCCCGGCGGCGGCCGCGTAAAACATTTGTACGAACCCTCGCGCCCGACGGCGGCTCCCGAACGCCGACTCTATCGAGAGGTGTTCCCCCGTGCCATTCCTTGAAGCCATAAAGCTCGCGCTCGCCTCAATCCTCGCGCACAAGCTGCGCTCTTTCTTGACACTCCTCGGCGTCATCTTCGGCGTTGCGACCGTCATCGTCGTCGTCTCGCTCGTCGAAGGCTTCAACGGCTACATCGACGAGAAGATTGCCAACATCGGCACGAACGCCTTCTCGCTACAGAAGTTCTCCATCGAAGACTTTTCGAGCGTCGAGGCTTTGAACCGCGCGCGACGGCGCAACAAAGACATCACGCTCGACGACTACGAGGCTTTGCGCGCCGCGCGCGGCGGGGCGATTCTCGACGCCGGGGCGAAGGAGCACGCGCAAGTTGACCTCAAACGCGGCGCGACCTCGCTCTTCCGCGTCCACCTCGTCGCCGCCACGCACAACGTCGCCGAGATTGAGCGCGTCGAGGCGGCCGAGGGGCGTTACCTTTCGCAGGGCGAAGAGTCGGCCCGCCGCGCCGTCTGCTTCATCGGCGCGGACGTGGCCGAAAAACTCTTCCCCTCGGAGAGCGCGCTCGGCAAGGAGATTAAGATTGACGGGCGGCCGTTCACGGTCGTCGGCGTCGGCAAAACCTTGGGGACGGTCTTCGGCCAGTCGCGCGACATGTACGTGACTGTGCCCATCACGACCTTCGTCGCGATGTACGGCTCGCGCCGCTCCATCGGCATCGTCATCACATCCGCCTCGCCCGAGACTTACCTCGACGCGATTGACGAGGTGCGCGTCCGCGTGCGCGCGCGGCGTCGGCTCGCGCCGGGCGAGCCGGACAACTTCGGCGTCGTCACGCCGGACGCCATCAACAAGCTGCGCGACCAGATTTTCGGGACCATCCAGACCGCCGCCATCGGCGTCACCTCCATCTCGCTCGTCGTCGGCGGCATCGTCATCATGAACATCATGCTGGTGAGCGTCACCGAGCGCACGAAAGAGATAGGCGTGCGCAAGTCAATCGGCGCGCGCCGCTCCGACATCCTCAAACAGTTCCTCGCCGAGTCAACGATGCTCTCGCTCTGCGGCGGGATGGTCGGCGTCGCCATCGCCTACGCTCTGGCGAAACTCGTCGCCGTGCTGACGCCCGTCCCGACCTCGCTCCCGCTCGCGGCCGTCGCCCTCGCGCTCATCGTCTCGGGCGGCGTCGGCCTCATCTCCGGCGTCTACCCTGCGTGGAAGGCCGCGCGACTTGACCCCATCGAGGCGCTACGCTCCGAGTAGCCGTCAGCGTTCAGCAATCAGCTTTCAGCCGGCAGAGAGAGGATGCGGGTTAAGGTTAAATGAGTGTCAGGGGTTTTGAGACTTCGAGAAATATTTTCGGCGGCAACGCGGCCGACGGCTTCGGCCGTGAGCTGATGGCTGACCGCTGAATGCTGAGGGCTTATGAAATTCTTACGCGGCGACTTCATCGAGAACTTCCGGATGGCTTTGGACACCTTGCGGCACAACAAGCTGCGGTCGTTCCTCACCATCCTCGGCGTCGTGGTCGGGACGATGACGGTCATCGTCATCGCGGCGTTCGTCGCCGGCATCGACGCGCGCGTGCAGAAGGAGATCGAGTCGTTCGGGACGAACTCGATTTACGTCTACAAGTTCGACCCCGGCTTCAACTTCAACCCGTCGGCCGAAGAGCGGATGCGCAAGAACCTCTCCTACGAGGACGCGCTCGCCCTACAGGCCGAGTGCCCTTCGATCGCCCACGTCGCGCCGTTCGTCTCGCCCGTCGATTTCATCGGCGGCCCGTTCGCCGAGCGCGTCAACGTCCGCCGCCGCGACATCGAGATGACGAACGCGACCGTGCAGGGGACGCTCCCGTCCTACTTCCGAATGGGCGTGACGACGATTGCCGACGGCCGCCCCTTCAACGACGAGGAGAACACGCGGCGGGCCGAGGTGGTCGTCATCGGGCACGACGTGGCGAACACGCTCTTTCCCTTCAGCACGGCGGTCGGGCAGGAGGTGACGTTTAACGGCCGCGACTACCGCGTCGTCGGAGTCCTCGCCGAGCGCGAGACGTTTCTCGTGGGCGCGGAAGACCCGAACAACGAGAACAAGGCGGTCTATCTGCCGTACCTGACTCTGAAGCAGTTGTACCCGGACGTGGACGACAACTTCATCATGGCGGTGGCGCGCGCGGGCCGCATGCGCGAGGCGGTCGAGGAGGTGCGCGAGGTCTTGCGCCGCCGACGCAAAGTCGCCTTCGACCGCCCCGACAACTTCGGCGTCTCGACCTCCGACCAAATCATCGAGCAGTTCGGCGCGATGACGGCCGGGGTCTTCGCACTGATGGTCGCCATCTCTTCGGTCGGCCTCCTCGTCGGCGGCATCGGCGTGATGAACATCATGCTGGTGTCTGTGACGGAGCGGACGCGCGAGATTGGTGTGCGGAAGGCCGTCGGCGCGCGGCGGCGCGACATCGTGACGCAGTTCCTCATCGAGGCGGCGACCCTGACGGGGATGGGCGGCGTCTTAGGCATCCTGCTCGGGTCGGGCCTCGCGCTTTTGACGCGCTACATCATGCCGACCTACATCCCCCTCTGGGCTCCCGTCGCAGGCTTCGTCGTCTCGGTCGCCCTCGGCGTCGGCTTCGGCCTCTGGCCCGCGTGGAAGGCCGCCCGCCTCAACCCCATCGAGGCGCTCCGCTACGAATAGCGGAAGACGTTGGCCGGTAGACATTGGACGACGCGGTGGCGTCCTAAGTCAGTGTTATGCGGCTCGGTATCTTGAGTGAACGGAGGGTAGGAGATGAGAGTATTTGCCGCTATTCTTCCGATGCTTCTGCTAATGCCTCTTGCTACGCTAGAAGCGCAAGGCCAATCAAGAAGTGCTCGCCGCTCCAAATCTGCGACTGGCTCTGTTTGTATAGCTCAGGTTACTCCGCCTAACGCCGGTGAAAAGTCTCTGGGGAATCCTTCCGGCGGTAATCGCATCTCCACCTACTCCATCCGGGTTGATACGAAATCGCCTGTGGTCGCGCTGAATGACGGGACGGTGAGGATTCCGGGGCTCTCAGTAAGTAAAAAGCATCTCGTCAAAATCTACGGTGACGGCGAGTTGGTTGAGTCCTTCTGGTTTAGGTTTGATAGCTTTGCCACGAAAGAACTGTGTCTCTGGTTCAGCTCGCTTTATGAGACATGGTCATTGTGGGATGCTAAAGACGGCGGCTCAAGATGTCGATGTGAGACAAGTGGTCGCTGAAGCGCCGCCTGACAACGGCATGCACCCGGCTGCGAGTTAGCGTGCCTCTCATCGTTGGCTTGTATGGTTTCGAGGTTTGCGTGCGCGGCGGATGACGCCGGGCGTTACTGAGGCGGGCGGGAGGTGATGAGTTGAGCTTGCTCGCCGTTCGCCTGTGTGCTAAATGGTGGCTATGCCGAAACGGTTAAGCATACACAAGCACCCGCAGGACGAGAGTCGGCTGGCGAAGTCGATTCTCGATGTAATGACGACGGAGGGGAAAGGACGGCCCGCGAAGAAGTCGGCGGCCGTCGCGCTCGGCGGGCAGAAGGGCGGCAAGGCTCGCGCGGAAAAACTTTCGGCCAGACGTCGGAAGCAAATGGAGTGAGGTCTAAGACGATGAGACGGCGTTTCTGTGTGCTCCTCTGTTTACCCCTGCTACTTCTTCTTTCGGCCGCGACACGGGCGCGCGCGCAAGGAAACCTTCTGCGCAACGCCGACGCCTACGAAGGCACGACTTACTGGCGCGCGTTCGGCAACGCGACGGTCGAGGAAGGCGCGGGCGGCGGTCACGTGTTCACGCTCCGCGAGGGCGGCTACTTCATACAGCACGCGCGCGTGCCCGACGAGGCGGCCGGGCAGTATGCGGTCTTCGTCGGCGAGGCCATGTGCGAAGGCTGCGACGCGAAAGAGCGGCGGGGTTTTCCGAACCTCTACGGCTACATGATGGACCCCGGCACGACGCACGAGGGCGGGCGCATCTACGCCTACGTGGCGACGTCGGGCATGAGCTACCGCGCGGGAATCAATGGCTGGCAGAGGCTCTCAGGCATCCAGCGCGTCCCCGTCGGCACGGGGACGGTGGCCTTCTTCCTCAGGCAGTCGATTCAGCCGCGCGACACTTCGGTGCGTCAGGTCGCGCGCTTCCGCAACCTCGGCCTCTACGTCTTCCCGAGCCGCGAGGCGGCGCAAGCCTTCGTCAGC
>DASUNL010000471.1:0-7741 GCA_036277175.1 Pyrinomonadaceae bacterium
GTTTGTGGCATAAAAAACGGACGCCGCGCGCGGCCCCTTCGCGGCCACTGTCAAGCGCGCTACCGCCGCGACGGCAATCTGTTGTAGTCTGTCAACTTAGAGCTTAAATGAGTCCGCCGAAAGGGTCTTTTTTCATGAGTCGAGAGCGTGAAGCCGAAGCGCCTGCGGCCGACCCGTCCGAGGCTCTGCGCGACAGCCCCTTCATGCGCGCGTGCCGCCGCGAACCCGTGCCGCGCACGCCCGTCTGGCTGATGCGACAGGCCGGACGCTACATGCGCGAGTACCGTGAGGTGCGCGCGCGCCACAGCTTCCTTGAGATGTGCAAGCGGCCCGAGGTCGCTTCGGAAGTGACCGTCTACGCCGCGCGCCGACTCGGTGTCGACGCCGCCATCATCTTCGCCGACATCCTGCTCATCGTCGAGCCGATGGGACTCGAACTCGAATTCGCCAAGGGCGAAGGCCCGGCCATTCACAACCCCGTGCGCGAGGCGCGCGACGTCGAGCGCCTGCGCGAGGTCGAGGACGTGTCGGCTCTCTCTTACGTCTACGAGGCGATTCGCCTGACGCGCCGTGAGCTTCCGGCCGACGTGCCGCTCATCGGGTTCGCGGGCGCTCCCTTCACGCTCGCCTCATACATCATCGAAGGCGGCGGCTCGAAGAACTACGTTCACACCAAGCGTCTGATGCACGCGGACGCGGGGGCGTGGCACGCTTTGATGTCGCTCATCGCGCGCGCGCTCGGCCGTTATCTTAACGCGCAGGTCGAGGCGGGCGCGCAGGCCGTGCAACTCTTCGACTCGTGGGTCGGCGCGCTCTCGCCCGACGAGTACCGCGAGTTCGTCCTGCCGCACACGCAGAGCGTCGTCCGAAGCGTGCGCGCGGGCACGCCCGTCATACACTTCGGGACGGGCACGGCGTCGCTTCTGGAACTGATGCGCGAGGCGGGCGGCGACGTGATTGGACTCGACTGGCGAGTCCCTCTGGACGACGCTTGGCGCAGGCTCGGCGACGTGGCCGTGATGGGCAACTTCGACCCCGTCCTGCTCTTCACAACGCCGGACATCATTCGCGCCGAGGCGCGCAGGATTCTCGACCGCGCGGCGGGGCGGCCGGGCCACATCTTCAACCTCGGCCACGGCATCCTGCCCGAGACGCCCGTCGAGAACGTCGTCGCGCTCGTCGAAGCGGTGCATGAAATGAGCGCGCGTTAGAGGAACGTTTTGACAGGCGCGATGAATCAAACTTTTGACGCGGTACTCGTCCTCTCCTTCGGCGGCCCCGAGGGGATGGACGACGTGATGCCTTTCCTCCGAAACGTGCTGCGCGGGCGCAACGTCCCCGAGGAGCGCATGCGCGCCGTCGCTCATCATTATGAGATGTTCGGCGGCGTGAGTCCCATTAACGCGCAGAACCGCGCGCTCATCGCTGCGCTCGAACGCGAGCTTGAGGCGGAAGGGCCGCGCCTGCCCGTCTACTGGGGAAACCGCAACTGGCATCCGTTTCTCGCCGACGCGCTCCGACGGATGAAGTCGGACGGCGTGCGCAACGCGCTCGCCTTCGTTACCTCAGCTTACAGTTCTTACTCCGGCTGCCGGCAGTATCGCGAGGACATCGAGCGTGCGCGCGCGGAGGTGGGCGAAGGCGCGCCGCAGGTCTCGAAGCTCCGAGCCTTCTACAACCACCCCGGCTTCGTCGAGCCGAACGCGGAGAATTTGCGCGCGGCGCTCGCGCGGATACCCGAGGCGCGACGCGCCCGCGCCGAAGTGGCGTTTACGGCGCACAGCATCCCCGTATCGATGGCCGACGGGTGCGACTACGAGTCGCAACTGCGCGAGACGTCGCGGCTCGTCGCCGTTGCGGCCGGGTGCGAACGCTACAGTCTCGTCTTTCAGAGTCGCAGCGGCCCGCCCACGCAGGCGTGGCTTGAGCCTGACGTGTGCGACTACCTTCGCGACGCGCGGGCGTCGGGCGCATCCGATGTCGTCCTCGCGCCCGTCGGTTTTATCTCCGACCACATGGAGGTCGTCTACGACCTCGACACAGAGGCGCGCGGGCTTGCCGAAGAGTTGGGCCTAAACCTTTTGCGCGCGGCGACCGTCGGCACGCACCCCACGTTCGTGCGGATGATACGCGAGCTGATAACGGAGCGTTTGGACTCGGACGCACCGCGCCGCTTCCTCGGCGAGCAAGGCCCGCGCGCCGACACCTGCGCGCCCGACTGCTGCCTCGTCGTCAGTCGTCAATCGTCAATCGTGAATCCTTAACTTTGAATCGTGAGTCGTGAAGGGCAGACGGGTTCGGGCGCGCGCAAGCTCGTCGTCATCGGCGGCGGCCTGAGCGGTCTGTCGGCCGCGTACCGCATCGTCGAGCGGCAAGACTCGCGACGGCCCGTCGAGTTGATTCTGCTCGAAGCCTCCGCGCGCACGGGCGGCATCGTCCGCACCAAACGCCGCGAAGGCTTTCTACTCGAAGCCGGCCCCGACGCCTTCATACGCGAGAAGCCCGCCGCACTCAAGCTCGCCGAACGCCTCGGCCTCGGCGCGCGACTCATCGAGACCAACGCCGCGCACCGCCGCAGCTTCGTCGCGCGCGGCGCGCGTCTACACCCGACGCCCGAAGGCTTCCAACTCATCGCGCCCACGCGGCTGCGCCCGTTTCTCAACTCGCAAATCTTCAGTTGGGCGGGCAAGGCGCGCGTCGCACTCGACCTCTTGCTTCCGCGACGGCGACGGCGCGACGGCGAGGACGACGACGATGAGAGCCTCGCTTCTTTCGTGCGGCGGCGACTCGGGCGCGAGGCTCTGGAGCGCATGGCACAGCCGATGGTCGGCGGCATCTACACGGCCGACCCGGAGCTTTTATCTTTGCGCGCGACGATGCCGCGCTTCCTCGAAATGGAGCGCGAGCGCCGCAGCCTAATCCTCGCGCTGCGCGCGCGCGCACATTCGGAGAACGGGCGCGGCGACGACTCAAGACTCGCGAGCGGCGCGCGCTACAATCTCTTTCTTTCCTTCGACGAAGGCATGCAGGTTTTGACGGACGCGCTCGCGGCGCGTCTGCCGCGCGACACGGTGCGTCTCGGCACGCGCGCCGAAAATTTAAAGTTCGACGCGGCGGCGCGTCGTTGGGAAGTTGAGACGAACGCGGGCGAACGTCTCAGCGCCGACGGCGTCGTCATCGCGCTCCCCGCATACGCGGCGGCCGGGCTTGTGCGCGCGACGGACGCGACGCTCGCCACGGAACTCGACTCGATTGCCTACGCCTCTTCGGCGACCATCAACCTCGCCTACCGTCGCGAGGACATCGCGCACCGGCTCGACGGCTTCGGCTTCGTCGTCCCCTTCGTCGAGCGGCGCACGCTTCTGGCCTGCACCTTCGCGAGCGTCAAGTTCGCGGGCCGCGCGCCGGAAGGTCACGCGCTCCTGCGCGCCTTCGTCGGCGGCGCGCTTCAGCCCGACAAGCTCGCGCTCGACGACGACGAGATGACGGCCGCCGTCCGTCGCGACTTGCGCGAGCTGCTCGGGTTGAATCGCACGCCGCTCTTCGCGATGGTCAAACGCTGGCCGCGCTCGATGCCGCAATACACGGTCGGCCACCTCGCGTGCCTCGCGCGAATCCGCGAGCGCCTCGCCGCGCATGCGTCGCTCCGACTCGCCGGAAACGCATACGACGGCACGGGCGTCCCCGACTGCGTGCGGAGCGGCGAGGAGGCTGCCGACCATTTACTTGATATGACTGGCGACGATGCTCACGATTGACGGCTCATTCGGCGAAGGCGGCGGGCAAATCATACGCACGTCGCTCGCGCTCTCGCTCATCACGGGGAAGAGTTTTCGCGTCGAGCGCGTGCGCGCGCGGCGCGACCCGCCCGGACTCAAGCGGCAACACCTCGCGGCCGTCCACGCCGCCGCGCAAATCGGTGGGGCTGAAGTTCAAGGCGCGTCGGTCGGCGCGCGCGAGTTCACCTTCGTCCCCGGCGAAGTCACACCGGGCGAATACACTTTCAGCATCGGGACGGCCGGGAGCACGACGCTCGTCTTGCAGACCGTGCTGCCGCCTTTGATGAAAGCCTCTGGGCCGAGCGTCGTGACGCTCGAAGGCGGGACGCACAACGTGATGGCCCCGCCGTTCGACTTCCTGCAAAAGAGTTTTCTGCCGCTCGTCGGCCGCACCGGCCCGCGCGTCACGGCCGAGCTGGAACGCTACGGCTTTTACCCGCCCGGCGGCGGGCGCTTCCACGTCTACGTCGAGCCGTCCGCCGAGTCGCAACGCCTCGACATCGACGCACTCGGCCGCATCAAGGCGCGGCGCGCCGTCGCGCTCGTCGTGAAGTTGCCGCCGAGCATCGGCGAGCGCGAGCTGGCGGTGGTGCGCGAGCAGTTAGGTTGGGATGAGACGGACGCGGAGCTGCGCGTCGAAGAGTCGCGCAACGCTTTGAGCCCCGGCAACGTCGTGATGCTGGAGGTCGAGAGCGAGCACCTGACGGAAGTTTTTACGAGCGTGGGCGAGCGCGGCGTGCGCGCCGAAGTGGTGGCCGAGCGCGCCGCCCGTGAGGCCGCGCGCTACCTCGAACTCGGCGCACCCGTCGACGAACACCTCGCAGACCAGCTTCTCCTCCCCCTCGCTCTCGGCGCGGGCGGCTCTTACGTGACCGGCCCGCCGTCTCTTCACACGACGACCAACGTCGAAATCATCCGAAAGTTTTTAGACGTCCGTATCACGCTCGAAGAGCAAACGGGCGGCGCGTGGCGCGTCGAGGTTCGCGTCTAGAGCGCGTGAGTCAGAGGTAGATGACGTGCGAGGCGCGCCAGACGTGCGAGGGGATTGAGCCGGGGGGCGCGGCCGTGAGGAGGATGACGAAGCTCGTGCCGGCCGTGGAGGGCGGCGGCGCGATGCGCTCCCAGAATTCCGCGCGGTCGGTCTGCGCGCCGACGGGCGGCGCGGGGGCGACGAGCGCGAGGCGGCGCAAAGAGTCGTAGAGATGTTCGCGGCCCGCGCCGTAGCGGCCCGCTTCGTCTCCGAGCGTGAGCGAGACTTCGGCGCGCTCCTCGACGAAGTGCGTCACGAGCGACGCGGCAATCGTCACGCCGCGCTCGAACCTTTCGCTCAACACTTCGGCGCTCCGCTCGGCCGGAGACTTCCCGCCCGCCTCCCTCATCTTTCCGCCCGGTTGACTTCCCTTCTCCGACGCCCTCTGCTCGACTTCGACGACGGGCGCGATTTCAGGCATCGACGTGTCGAAGACGACGTGGACGCGCCGCTCGTCCTCGGCCGTGAACTCTCGCACGGTGAGTCGGCCCGCGCGCGCCGTCGCCTTCCAGTCGACGTGTCGCACGTCGTCGCGCGGCTGGTAGTCGCGCAAAGAATGAAGCTCGTAGCCAAGGCCGCGCCGTGTCGAGGTCATCTGCCCGGCGTTGGTCGGGAGCAGGTGCAGCTCGTCGCCCGACGGGCGCGGCTTCGGGTAGATGACGAGGTCTACGCTCGGTCGCGCGGTGAGTCTTCGTCGCAGACGGAAGAAGCCGAACGGGAAGCGCGTCGAAAGCTCGAAGCCGGTGACGAGGACGTGGCCGCGACGCGCGAACGCCTGCTCGACACGCTGCTCGGCGCGCGCCGCGCGCGGGACGTACATGAAGTATGCGAGCGGGCGCTTCTCGTAACGTCGGCGCGTGAAGCGCCAGCGACGCTTGACCGGCTCTTCGGCGAGGCTGCGCGCCTCGACGAAGATGGAGAAGGACGGCAGCACGCGCTTCGTGTTGTTGAGGGTGACGATGACGGGCGCGGGCTCACCGGCGAAGATGTGGTCGGGGAAGCGCGCCGAGACGGCGAGGTCGCGCAAAGAGACGCGCGCGGCCGACCACGCGACGAAGAGCGCCGAGGCGAGAATCGAGAAGACCAGAAAGAGCAGGTTGTTGCCCGTGTTCCACGCGGCGAAGGCGACGACGACGAAGACGCATAGGAAGATGACCCCGCCGCCCGTCAGGCGCAAGGGTAAATCGAGCCGCGACGCTTCGAGCCGCGCCGAGCGCGAGAGCGGCGGCACGACAAACACGAGCATCAGCACGACGAAGACGAGTGACGTGATTGCACCGACGCGCGCGAGCTCTAAGTCGTTCGCGCGCCGCGCCGCCACCGTCACCCCGGCCGACGCCACCCCGCCCAACACGACGAGCGTGCCGAGCACAGCGCCCCGCCACCCCTGAAAAAACCTGCGCCACGAAGACATAAAAGAAGCACTCAGCGGTCAGCGGTCAGCGTTCAGCCGAACCGAAAGCTGTTTAAGCTTTCGTCCTCGGCCGTTCAATTTCTCGTCACAGCGTCAACGCTTCCGACGGCTTCGGCCGTGAACTGATAGCTGAACGCTTCCTAAAACACCGTCCGCCGCCGCACACGCTCTTTGGTCGCGAGCGTGAATCTTTTTTCCGCCGCGCCGCCGCCGAGCACAAGGTCGGCCACGTAGTCGCCGAGCGCGGGGCCGTGTTTGAAGCCGTGGCCCGAGCCTCCTCCGGCGAGCCAGAGGTTCTCGAAGTCCGGGTGAAGGTCGATGAGAAAGTCGCCGTTCGACGTGTTCTCGTACTGGCAGACGCGCGACTCGACGAGCGGCGCTTCGGCCATCGCCGGGAAACGCTCCGACAGGTACGCGCGCACCTCTTCCAACAACTCGCGCGTTACGGCTCGCTCCTCCGCGTCGGGGTCAACCTCCGCACCGTGGCGGTCGAGCGCCAACTTGAAGCCGCGCCCTTCGAGGTCGGGGATGCCGTAAGTCTCCGCGCCGAAGTCTATCCAGACGGGCATGCGCGGCGGCGCAAACCTCTCGTCGCCCGGCGGCGTGCCGAAGAAGAAAACTTCCTGACGCGACGTGTGGATGAGTTCGCCGAGCAGCGCGGGAAAGAGTTTCGGGAGCCAAGGCCCGCACGCGAAGACGAACGCATCGGCGCGTATGCGCTCGCCCTCGTTTGTGCTGACGGAGTCGAGTCGGCCGCCGCCACCGGGCCGCGCGACGAACGCGCGCTTGTAGACGCCGCCCTCGCTGATGAACTCCGCGACGACGCTCTGCACAGCGCGCCGCGCGAGAAGCACGCCCGCCTCGCGCTCAAGGATTCCCCACGTCACGGGGCCGAAGTCGAACTGCGGATAAAGACGCTCAAGCTCCGCGCGTTCGAGCCGCTCGACCTGCGCGCCCGCCTTCTTCAAAGTCTCATGCGTCGCCGTCACGAGCGCGTCGTCTCGGCCGCGCGCGAGCCAGAGCACGCCCGTCTCGGTCAGCAACTCTTCCTCGCCCCTCCGCGCGAAGAACTCGCGCCAGAGCGCGTGCGCGCGCATCGACATGCGCGTGTAGATTTCGTCGGGGCCGTAGCCCGCGCGGATGACGCGCGACTCGCCGCCCGAACTCGCGCGGCTGTGTCCGGGCGCGTAGGCGTCTAGGAGCAACACGCGCGCCTCGCGCCGTCGCAGTTGGAGAGCCGTCCACGCGCCGAAGACGCCCGCGCCGACCACGACCACGTCATAAGCAGAGCCGCGCGACATCTAAAGGCCGACTCCCTCTAGCGCCCGACCGTCGCCCAACACTCGATTTCGACGCGCGCCCCGAGCGCCAGCGCCGACGCGCCGAACGTGCTCCGCGCGGGCATCCGCTCGGCCGCGAAGTAGGTGCGGTAGACCGAGTTCATCGGCGCGTAGTTCGCGGGCAGGTCGACGAGCATCACCGTGCATTTGACGACGCGCTGAAGCGATGAGCCGTGAC
>DASUNL010000472.1:0-12037 GCA_036277175.1 Pyrinomonadaceae bacterium
CTTAAGCGCGCGAGCTTTCTACATAGGCGCATCATCCTAGCCCGTGTTCACTTAACGCCCAGACGCCGCGCCGAACCTGAACGATGAACCCTTTATCGCGCAGGACTTGAAGCTGTTGGCGGATTTTGTCGCGCACGTGCCGGTTATCAGGGTGCAGGCGTTCTAGCTGATGCTCGAAGAGGTAAACGTCGCCGTTGGAAAATTCACTCTTGCCGAGTGAGCGCACGACGCGCAAAACGTCGAGCGTCCAGCCCCGCTCTTTCACTCCTATCTCTTCGAGCGGCTTCAGTCGCTGATATTCATCCCTGACTTTATCCGGCGATGACGGTATGCCGTCCGAGACGAGCTTAATTCTCGCGTCGGGGGGAATGTTTCTCAATACGATGTTGCAACCCACCCACCCCGCGCGCCTCGCCGTCGGGGCCAGAGGCTTGCGCGGCTCAATCGCCGACTCCGAGAAGGCGAAACGGGGTACAAGGAACAAGTTCCGCACACGCCAGAAAGACCGCTCGTAGTGGAGCGCGTACAAGTTGGGCGTGCGCCCTTCGCGTATCGCGCGCAGCATCGACTCGTAGGCGGCGTCAACGATGCGGTCGCCGATGGATGAGCTTTTACTCTTCAGTTGGAAAGGGGACTCGCAAAGCGGGCATCGGTAATCGAAGGTCGGAGTGTTGTTCGCCGCGAGGTTTAAGCTGGGCGATTGGCAGTTAGGGCAGTACAGATTTTCAAGACCCCATGCTTCCGTCACCACGCGAGCCTGCTGCGCAGGATTTTTATAACTCAGCGCCAACTGTGCGGGCATCGAGAGATTCATAGCGCAAGCGGTAACGGCCGCGACCGACAGGCTCGAAGCGTGCCGATTGTCGCACGACGCGGCGCACCGTGGAAGGCCATGTCCTGTTCTCTCTGGTGCGCGGACTCCTCTCGACGAGTCGATTGATTTCCCTCAGATACCCCTCGCCGCCGAGTTCTCTAAGAGCGTTGGATACAATCTCCGCCCGCGTCGGCGAGTGATGAGCGTTAAGGTTCTCCGCCTCAATCCAGATGGTCTCGACGGCGAAGCCGCCGAACGTGAGTTCGAGTTGATTCGAGTTTACTTCGTCGCGCAGACGGGCCACGGCGAGTTCTAAGTAGGACATCATCAAGTCGAAGCCGACGAAGCGTCGGCCGTGGCGGGCGCAGGCGACGCCGGTCGTGCCGCCGCCGCAGAAGGGGTCGAGGACGAGGTCGGGCCGTCCATCTCCAACGCTTCCCAGAGAGACTCGTCCGACGGTTTGGCATGTGCCGGGTGGGCTGGGGACATGAAAAGTTCGGCGCAACCAGCGCGCGCCGCCGCGACCTCCTTGCAAACGCCCACGATCTAAGATCGAATCGGCCCCTCAGTCAAGGCGCGGGCGGGCGTGCAAGTGATCTGGGGTCAACGGTTTGCGGGGCGCGGCGAGGGCTAGACGGAGGCGGTGCGCAAAGATTGGGCGATGAGCGGGACGATGCGGCGCGGGACGGCGATGGCTTCCTTGATGTGGCGCGAGTGTGTGAAGTGGCCGGCGACGTGTAGGCCGTGGACGTTGGTCTCGAAGGTTTCTGGGTCGTAGACGGGGACGGTCGTGAGTCCGTCGGGGACAAACTCGACTCCGGCGCGGCGCAGGAGCGTGTGGTCGGGGTCGCTTCCGATGAGGACGAAGACGACGTCGTTCGCGAGCGTCACGACGTCGCCGCGCTCTTCGCGGATGCGCACCTCGCGCTCCGCAATCTCCAACACCTCCTCGAAGTGGATGAGGCGCAAACGTCCGAGTTCGATTTGACGTTCGAGCGGGA
Source organism: Pyrinomonadaceae bacterium (assembly GCA_036277175.1). Lineage (GTDB taxonomy): Bacteria > Acidobacteriota > Blastocatellia > Pyrinomonadales > Pyrinomonadaceae > DASQDT01. The sequence continues at coordinate 1,816 of DASUNL010000472.1, forward strand.
CGCGCACCCAGTGCTTAATCGCGCCCCGCTTCGGGTCGCGGTTCTCCCAGTCGGCGCGAAAGATGGCGAGCGTGGTGCGCGCGCCGCCCTCGGAGAGAAAGAGCGCGGCCTCGGCCGCCGAGTTCCCGCCGCCGACGACGAGCGCGTCCTTGCGCACGTAAGGGTAAGGCTCGACGAAGCGTTGATGCACCTTCGGAAGCTCTTCGCCCGGCGCGCCGAGACGACGCGGTCGCGCCATCGCGCCCGTGCAGACGAGCAGGCGCGAGGCCAAGTAGACGCCGCGCGTCGTGCTGACGCTGAACCCCTCGCCGTCCATCCGCTCGACGGCCGTGACTTCTTCCTCCGTGTTGATGCGCAGGTTCTCTTCGAGCGCGAAGCGGACGTAGTGCGAGAGCAGTTCCTCGCGCGTCGGCTTCTCGCGGCAGGGGTCGAGAGCGCCCTCGCGCATCTCAAGCTCTTCAGGGGTGGAGAAGACCGTCAGCCCGACCGGGTAGTGGTAGACGGTGTCGGCGATGAGGCCGCGCTCGACGACGAGGTAGTTTAGACCTTCGCGCGCCGCCGCGTCGGCCGCCGAGAGTCCGGCCGGGCCCGCGCCGATGATGAGGAGGTCGAAAGTCTCCGCGCCCGCCCCGGCGGGCTGTTTCTTGGACACGTCGGCATCATACACGCGAAGACGGACGCGCCTCAATCGCCCTCATTGGGAGCGGGTTGCTTCGGCGCGTCGGCCGACTCCTTGTCGGCGCGGATGAAGCTTTCGAGGAAGGCGAGCGCCCGCGTCACGTCGTCGGGCGGGGCGGTGCGCGAGATGTACTGCCGGACGGACGCCTCGAACTGCTCGAAGCTGAGCATCTGTCGCCGCGAGCTTCCGCCCGTGAGGTCGTTGACGATGTAGGAGCCGAGCGCGCGGTAGCTCTCGAACTGCGCCTCGCTGAACCACTGGTCGACGATTATCTCCTGCGGGAACGACTGGTTGTCGCGCGCGTAGTTGAGCACGTCGCGCGGCTCCTTGCCCGTCAGCGTGGGCTTGAGGTAGACGACGATGCCGTCGGGCGCGCCGGCGTCGACGCACGAGTAGTGGATGAAGCCGATGGCGCAAGCCCGCCCGTCCTTGCCCTCCTTGGCCCCGACGACGGCGAAGTCGCTGAACTCAATGGGGACGCCGAGGTCGACGCGAATCTGGCGAACGGCCATGCCGAGCGAGCCGAACGAATAGTCGTTGTCGGTGCTCGCGTCGCTGACGACGATGAAGTGGCAGCGGCGCGCGACCATCTCGTAGAGGCCGAGGTTCTCGAAGTGGCCGCCGTCGGAGAGGTAGACGTAGGACGAGGTGTCGTTGGTCATCCCCAAAGCCTCCTGCACGATGGGGAGGACGGATAGGGTCGGGGAGTCGTACTTGTATGTGCGCCAGTCGCGCGGGTTGCCGAGCCACCAGCCGAAGCGGACGTTGAAGAGCGTCATCAGAAAGCGCACGACGGGCGAGGTCATCATGTAGCCCATGTTCGGGCTGACGAACGCGCCGGAGATGGCGACCGACGTGCCGAGCGAGATGCCGCCGTCGGCGGTGTAGTACTGCGAGGGTCGGTAGCCGACCGCGCCCTCCGGCGACAGGCGCAGGTCGGCCGGCTGGAAGCTGCCGCAGTAGAGCGGCGAGGCGGTGAACGACTCCGACTTGCGGTCTTGCCAGTCGAGGCGGCCACCGCCCGCGAGGTTGAGCGCGAAGTTGAGGACGTGAAACAGCTTCCGCTTCTTCTGCCCCGACACCTCTGAGTCGTCCGACTCGGCGTAGCGGAGCAACTCGTGCATCGGGATGTTGTCTTTAGTGTCGAAGCCCGTGAAGAGGTTCGGCTTGCGGTTGATGTGCGACGCGCCGAGGTAGGCGCGTATGATGCGGTTGCGCCACATGTAGTGGAGCGAGAAGCGGTTGGTGCTGATGAAGACGCCCATCAGGATGCCGACCGCGAGTATGACGAGGCCGAGCAGGATGACGCGGGTCGCCGTCGACTCTCTGATGACCGCGAGCGGGTCTGCGAGGTTGGGGAAGAACAAGGCGATGAGGAGTTTGTGTGCCGCGAACGAGAAGAGCATCGCGAGGAAAATCATGAAGACGCCCGCGAGCACGGGCGTGGCGAGGCTCAGGACTTTGCTGCCGACGCCCGCCTGCTGCGCCTCCTTCTCGTTGGCCGGGGTGCGCGAGCTGAAGCCGCCGAACAGAGCCACCGCGCCGGAGACGACGCCGCTCACGATGCCGAAGACCTTCCCGATTTGCGGCCACTCCCACGTCCAGAACGCCCAGTTGTTCGTCACCACTTGCAGGTCGAGGAAGAGGGAAGGGCCGTAGAGGACGAGCGCGCCCAGCGCGACCCAGCCGAGCATCACAATCGTCATCCAAGCCCCGGCGCGCGACCACCACTCCTGATCCTCGTCGCCCGTGAAGCGGCTCGTGAACCCCGCGAGCAGAGTCCCGCCGAGCGACTGGAGCAGAATCACCGCCGGCACGGCGAGCGTCGCGTATGGACGCGGGTCGGGGCCGAGCCCGTCGGTCATGTCGGGCAGCGAGAACCAGTTCGCCGCCGAGCGCGTCGCGTAGCCCGTGATGAAGAGGCCGACGGCGATGATGGCGGTCGCGACGGGGAACTTTACGAGCACGGCCGTCAGCTTGTTCTCCGCCTTGTAGATGATGAAACCGGCGGCGACGAGCCAAGGGATAAGCACCGTCGCCCCCGCGAAGAGCGCGAAGTGCCAGCCTTTCAGACTGCCGCGCTCAATGCCAGAGATGCGCGACCAGTAAATCGTCAGGGCTGCGGCCGAGACGACGAGCGGGAGGAGGTTGTAGAGCATGTAGGCGCGCTGCCCCTGCCCCTGCCCTTTGCTCGTGGGGCTGCGGTCGGTCGGGTGCGCGCTCGGGAGGTTGAGCGCGACGAAGGTGAGATAGACGATGCTCGCCACAAGGCCGATGAGCAGACTCCAACGCCCCGTCGGGTCGAACGTCTCGTGATTGAGTAAGGCGACCCACACGCGCGGCAGGAGCAGCGCCGCGACGAGCCAAGGGATGAAGACGAGCCAGTTGAGCAGCAGGTTGCGCAGAACCATCGCGACGAGCGTCCACGTGTCGGCGTTGAGCAGGCCGAGCTTCGGGCTCAGGTAGTTGCTGTAGGTGCGCAGCCAAGAGAGCGCCTTCGGGTCGGGTTCGAGCACGCGCTCGACCGGCGGCGGGTCGCTCAACTCCTCGACGACGCCCGGCAGGCCCTTCTTGTGGCGGTGAATCCACGCCGAGAGCCAGCCGCCGATGAAGCCGCCGCCCGAAACCGTCGAGAGGTAGTCGAAGTGTTCGAGCAGTCCGTGGCGCGCGAGTCCCTGAATGATGCCGAGGTTGAAGGTCGCGCTGCGGATGCCGCCGCCCGAAAGACAGAGCGCCGAGTGTTTCGCGCCGTGCAGCAGATTGACCATGCCCGCCGTCGTCGGCGTCTTGCCCGACACGTCCGGGTAGAGCAGTTCCAACAGGTGACTGTTCGCCAGCATCCACTCTTCATCGGTCAGCGCGTCGAGAGGCGGGCGCGGCCCGTCGGCCTTCATCAGCCCGGCGGCGATGAGCGCCGCGTCGAGTTGCGGGCTGTTGCGGCCAAGCTCCGGGTCGCTCAAAAGCGCGTTGTAGCGTGAGACCAAATCGGCGCGCAGGCGTTCGCTCGGCTTCCGGCTGCCCTCCCAACCGGCCGCCAACTCCGCGCGCGACTCCGGCGACAGCCCGGCCTCGAAGTAGGCCGCGACCGCGTCGCTCTGCGGGGCGTCGTGCAGGCGACGCGCCAGACGCGCCGCGTCGCTCAGGAAGCGGAGCGGGAACTTGCCGTGAAAGTGCTCATACTCCCCTTTGAGCATCTGCGCGAAAGTCAGGGCCTCGGACATCAGTCGGGTCTCCTTGCGTGTGTGCGTTCTTGTTGGAAGCGCGGTGTTCGCGCGAGGTAAGAATGAGCGTGCGGACGACCGGCCGCCGCGTCAGTCCACGGCGCGCGTGCGTGGAGGGCGGCAACCTCTTTCGCGCGCGCGCCTTCGGCATTCACTTGCCGGTGGCCTTCAGAATCTTATCGGCCAGCGAAACGAAGTCCACGCCGAAGCCGATGCGGTAGTAGTCGCGGCTCGGGTGCGGCAGGGTAAACAGGAAGACGTTGGCTCCGGGGACGACCGTGCCGTCGGGCGCGGGTTGCAGGATGAGCGGGGTGCTCGTCCGCGCGCCGCCGAATCGCATCATCGCCGTCGCGTAGAGGTTGATAAACTTGTAGTCCTCGTAGGGCAGCGGGAAGAAGCCGTCGAAGCGGAAGACGGGGCCGGCCAGCTTGCCGCCGGAGACGAATTCGTTCTGCCCGACCATCACGTCGAGCTGGGCGGGGAAGCGTTGCGTCGGCACGTTGTAGTTGTTGAAGAAGAACGTGTTGATGCGCGCGCCGACGTAGTACTGGCGGAAGAAGCGGTCGCGGTCGGGGCGCGCGAACGCGATGAACTCTTTGCCGCGCGCGTCGGGCGGCAGGCCCGGCGCGTCGTCGAAGACGCGGAAGACGCTCAGGCCCGCCTGCGAGTCGAGCGGGGTGACGCTGCCGAGGCCGCCGATGAGCGAGAGCGAGAACTTCTGCTTGGTGCGGCGGTCGAAGCTCGGCAGCAGGGCGTTGTTGCCCGTCAGACGCAACTCCATGCCGCCGAGGAACTCGAAGACGCGCGCCGCCTCGTTGACCTTCAGCCCGGAGATTTGCGTGGCGAAGCCGCCCGTCGCGAAGTCGCTGATGGTCGCGTCGCCCGACTGCGGGACGCTGTTGATGCGGAAGTCGCCCCAGATGCGCAGGCGCTCGCCGAAGTCGGGGTCGATTCTCTGCCGCAGCGGGAAGGACTTGTTGAGGTAGAGGTTGAAGAAGAAGGTCTGCTCGGACGCGGCGGCCGACGCCCCGGCCTGTTCGTAGCCGACGAGCGCGCGCGCCAAGAGGCTGACGGGCTGGTCTTCGATGAGGATGTTCAGGCGTCGTCGCGTGCCGGGCCGCGCCATCACCGTCCGCGTCGTGTAGTACTCGTCGGCTTCGGACGAGACGGTGTACTCGGGCGGCACGCCGCCGTCCGTTGCGTCCGCCGCGTCGTCGCCGTTCGCCGCGCCGCCGTTCGCCGCGCCGCCGTCGCCGCCGCCCGCGTCGGTCGGCGCGGCGTGTTTGATGACGAAGAAGTAGTTACCGTCGCGGTCAGTGGTTACTCGGTCGAGCACCTTCCCGTCCTTGTCTTTGAGTTGGACGGTGACGTTGCCGAGGTACTGTTCGAGGAGCAGAATCTGTTTCCTGACGGTCTCGGCCGTGAGGCTGGAAAACTCCGTGCCCCTGACGACGCCGAGGTCGTCTTTCGAGTTGGTCAGCACCTCGGCGTCCGCCCGCGCGGACGCCAGCTTATCCTGCCCGGAGAGCGAGCTCGTCCTCGTCAGCAAGTCTTCGACGGCCTGCTTGCGGACTTGCTGGTTAAGCTGGAGGTTCTCTTTCGGCTGGAGGTTTGGTTCGAGCCTCAGGAGCACGGCCCTCAGCACGTCGGCGACGGCGATTTTCTGCGCGCCGTCGCGCCCGCTCTGCTCGCCGCAGTCGTCGCCCAGCGTGCTCCGCACGAGGGGGTCGCTCGGGTCCCTGAAACGCATGGCGATGTCGGCCAGCGCCGGGGTGGCCTTGATGAGCGCGAGCGTCTGGTTGAGCGAGGCGAGCTGCAACTGCCCGCAGATGACTGTGTCGCCGGCCCTGACTTCGGCCGAGCGCGGGCGCACCGAGCCGAGCACGTCCAAGTCGGGCACGTAGTTGACCCTGACGACCGCTTTGACGTCGGGCCGCGCCCGGTCGCTGACCTCGATACGGTTGAAGCCCTCGGTGAGCGCAATCGGGATGACCTTCTTGTCGCGGTCGAGGCGGCCCAGAATGTTGAGGCGCGCGGCGCGCGGCTTGCCCCCCGTCGCGTCCGTGTAGATGACGACCCACAACTCGGCGAGGTTCGGGTCTTTGAGCGCGACCTCAAGCTGAATTTGGTTGACGCTGACGGTCGCGTTGTCGGGCGGCGAGGTGATGGCGAGGGCTTCGTTGGCCGTCGACGTTGCGGCCGTCTGCGCCCGGACGCGGGCGGGCGGGCAAAAGAGAAGCGTCATCAGCGCGGCGAAAATCAGGGCCGAGCTTCGAGTCTTATACATGAAGAGGTCTCCTTGCGCTCGCCACTTGCGGGAAGGACTCGGCTTTACCATCAACGCTCATCCCCTTCGCGCGCTCGACCGGCGATTGTCGAGCCGGTCAGAGAGTAAGGCCAGCGCGCGCGGCGCGCGTGCGAGGCGCTCTTGAGTGGCAGAGATGATAAAGCGGCCGCGCCGACGGAGGCTTCGTTGCCGTCCCGGCGCGATGTGGGCACGTCTGTTGGTGAAAGAAGATGACGGCTTCCGTAAGGCGTCGGCAGGCGTTTCAAAAATTGCGGCAGCGTCCGGGCCGAGAGTGACGCTTACAACACCAAACGACTTGATCGAGGCAGGCAAACAATAATACCGGCGGCTGGGGGTGTCAATACCCTTCCGGGAAATTTACGTCTCCATCGCCGAAACGGTGACGCCGGCAAACTTTCTGGGCGTGCGAGCGCGCCCCGCGACGTGCGCGCGCGGCCGCGCCGGGCGCTTGTTTGCGCGCCATCGGAGCGGCCCGTTATAATGCCGCCGTTCTCTGAAAGTCGAAAACGGTCAGACGCATAAACAAGGCTCTCGCCCACCGGAATTTTGGATAAGCTGCGCGGCATCTTCCTTCCTTTCCCGACGCCCTTCGACAGCGAGGGCGAAGTGAACGCGCGCGCCCTGCGCTCGAACATCGAGCGTTGGAACGAGACGGGCGCGGCAGGCTACGTCGCGCTCGGCTCGACCGGCGAGCGCGTACACCTCTCCGAGCGCGAGCGCTTCCACGTCATCGAGACGGCGCGCTCGGCCGTCCCCGAGGAACTGACCTTCGTCGTCGGCGTCGGCGAGCAGAGCACGCGAGCGACGGTCGATGAAGCGCGTCGCGTCGCGGCACTTGGCGCGGACGCGCTCCTCGTCATCACGCCCCACTTCTACCGCTCGCAGATGACGACGGACGCGCTCGTCGCGCACTACGAGGCGGTGGCCGATTCGAGTCCCGCGCCCGTCATCCTCTACAGCGTCCCGCAGAACACGGGCGTCGCGCTCGCGCCCGAAGCGGTCGCCCGACTCTCTGCGCACCCGAACGTCGTCGGCCTCAAGGACAGCTCCGGCGACTTCGTCAACTTCATGGAGACCGCGCGACTCGTCGGCGAGCGACTCGCAAACGGGAGCGACGAAAGCGCGGACGGGAGAGGCGAAAGTTTCGCGCTGCTCACGGGCCACGCCTCGACGCTCTACGCCGCGCTCGCTACGGGTGCGCGCGGCGGAATACTTGCGGCCGCCTGCGTCGCGCCGCGTCTATGCGTAGAGATTTACGAGGCGTTCGTCGTGGGCGACGCCGCGCGTGCGCGCGCGTTGCAAGCCGCGCTCGTCCCGCTCGCTCGCGCCGTGACGACTCGTTACGGCATCGGCGGTTTGAAGGCCGCGCTCGACGCCGCCGGGTACGCGGGCGGCGCGGTGCGCGCGCCGCTCAGTGCGCCCGTCGAAGAGGCGCGGCGCGAGATTGCGCGACTCGTCGAAGAGTGTGAGAGCCGCACGGCGTCGGCGCGGACGGCCGCCGGGAGGGTCGAGTGACGAAACAGACCGACTGCGGCGGGACGCCCGAGGGCGTCGGACTCCGTGTCGAGGCGCTCCCCTTCGAGCGCATCCCCGGACAGTCGCGCATCTTCCTCGAATACCTGCGCGACCCCACGGCCTTGCGTCACTTCTACCCGAGGGCCGTCCGCTTCCACCACGAGACGGCCGCGCTCGCGGACGAAGTGCTTAACTCTTACACGACCGACCGCGACGCGCTCTGCGACGCGCTCGCCGCGATGAACAAGGCGTGGGGCGCGGGCGAGGAGACGCTCGCGAGCATCGAGCGCCTGCGCGCGCCGCGCTCGGTCGCCGTCGTCTCGGGCCAACAGGTCGGACTCTTCACCGGCCCGCTCTACACCGTCTACAAGGCTCTGTCGGCCGTCAAGCTCGCGCGCTGTCTCGCGGAGCGCGGGACGGAGGCCGTCGCCGTCTTCTGGATGGCGACCGAAGACCACGACTGGCCCGAGGTGCAGGCGGCCGACACCATCGCTTGCGACGGGAGACTCGCGCGCGTCGAAGTGCCCGACTCGCTTCACAAGGACGAGGGCCAGCCGGTCGGCGGAGTCCTCCTTGACGAGAGCATCGAAGAGGCGGTCGCGCGCCTGCTCGGCGTCTTGCCGACGAGCGAGTTCACGCCCGACCTCGAAGAGCTTCTGCGCGACAGCTACCGGCCCGGCCGCACGCACGGCGAAGCGTTCGCGCGCATGATGACGGGACTGACGGGTCGCTACGGACTCGTGCTGCTCGACCCGATGGACGCGCGTCTGAAAACTTTAGCCGCGCCGCTCTACGCCGAGGCCGCGCGCCGCGCCCCCGAAATCGCTTCCGCCTTGGTCGAGCGCAGCCGCGCGCTCGAACGAGAGGGCTATCACGCGCAAGTCCACACGAGCGAGGACGCCTTCCCGCTCTTCGTCCACGACGAGCGCGGCGCGCGCCACGCCGTCGCGCGCAACGCCGAGGGGCTCTATCAGTCGAAAGGCGCGGCTGAGACTTGGACGGCCGAAGAGCTTTCGTCGCTGGCCGCGCGCGAGCCGGAACGTTTCAGCCCTAACGTCACGCTGCGCGCCGTCGTGCAAGACTACTTGCTGCCGACGGTGGCCTACTTCGGCGGCGCGGCCGAGATTGCATACTTCGCGCAGACGGCCGAGGTCTACCGCGTGTTGGGGCGGCCCGCGACGCCCATCCTCCACCGCGCGAGCATGACCATCGTCGAGCGACGCACGGGGCGCGCTCTGACGCGCTACGGCCTGACGGTCGAAGAGTTCTTCGCGGGACTCGACCCCGTCATCGCGCGCGTCGTCGAGGAGCACTTGGGGCGCGACGTGGCGCAGACGTTCGGCGAGACGGAGAAGAGCATCGGCGAGGCGCTCGGCGAGTTGGAAGACCGTCTGCGCAAGTTCGACCCGACGCTCGGCGACGCGCTCACGTCGGGCCGGCGCAAAATCTTCTACCAGCTCGAAGGCATGCGCGCGCGCTTCCACCGCGCGCAGATGGCCCGCGACCGCGCCGTGCTCCGACAGCTTGAGCGCGCCGCCACCTCGCTCTACCCCGAGAAGAGCTTGCAGGAGCGACACCTCAACGTCACTTCGCTTCTCGCGCGCCACGGCCGCTACGTCACCGACTGGATTTTCAGCGCCATCGACCCCGGCACGGTCGACCACCTAATCGTCTATCTATAAAAGCTGTCAGCAATCAGCCGTCAGCTTTCAGCTTTTGCCCATGATGACACGCGCTTGTTTCTCTGTAACACTGAACTTCGATTGATGCTCAATAGATGATAGCTGAACGCTGAACGCTGACTGCTTTCCATGTCCAAAATCCGCGTCCTCTCCGACCAGCTCGTCAATCAAATCGCCGCCGGCGAGGTGGTCGAGCGCCCGGCGTCGGTGGCGAAGGAGCTGGTCGAGAACGCGATTGACGCGGGCGCGCGGCGCGTCGAGTTGGAAGTCGAGGCAGGCGGCCGACGTCTGCTGCGCGTCTCGGACGACGGCGAGGGGATGACGCGCGACGACGCGCTGCTCGCCTTCGAGCGTCACGCGACTTCAAAAATCACCGCGTCGGACGACCTCGCGCGCATCGCGACGCTCGGCTTCCGAGGCGAGGCGCTGGCCTCCATCGCGTCGGTCGCGCGCGTCGAGCTGGTCACGCTGCGTGAAGGCGAGTCGGAAGGGACGCGCGTCCTCATCGAGGGCGGGCGTATGCGCGACGTGTCGCCCGCCGCCCGCCCGCGCGGGACGACCCTCACGGTGCGCGACCTCTTCTTCAATGTCCCGGCGCGGCGCAAGTTCCTGCGCTCGGAGGCGACCGAGAGTTTCCACCTGACGAACCTCGTCACGCATTACGCGCTCGCGCATCCGGAAATCGCCTTCACCCTGACGAACAACGGGCGCGAGGTCTTGCGCGCCGCCGAGGCGTCATCTCTGCGCGAGCGCGCCTATCAAGTCTTCGGCGCGGAGTTTTTAGAGAACCTGCTCGAAGTGTCGGGCGGGCACGCGA
>DASUNL010000473.1:0-3334 GCA_036277175.1 Pyrinomonadaceae bacterium
TTTCGAGAAGAACGTGCCCGCCTTCGAGAACCTCGCCAACTTGGACGCACTGCCCTTGAAGGACTTCTACGTCGTCGCGCTCCCGATGAAAATCAAGGGTGGCTCGGGCGGCCCACTTCGCGCCGTCGCCTTCGTCAAAGATTAACGCTTCTCTTCTTCAAGAGTGCGCGTCGTGTTCTCGGTGACGCTCGCGGGCGCGGCCATCTCGGAGGTGTCGGCGCGCGGGCGCGCGTACTCGTTGGCGGCGAAGCCGCGCGCGGGCGGAAGCTCCGAGGCGGCGCGTCGTGCTTCGAGCGCGACGGTCGGTTTCGCCGTGTGAGCGGCGGCCTTGAGACTCCTCGCGTCGGCATTGGCGGGCACGTCGTCTTCGACGAGCGCGGCGTGAATGAGTCGGACGAGGCCGCCGACGAAGACGATGGCGACGATGGGGAGCAGGACGAAGAAGTCTTCCTTGTAAGCGGTGAGCAGCGCCGCAACGATGAAGAAGAGAACGCCCGCGACCATCGCAATCAGACCCTCGCGTATCCCGCGCTGTCGCTTCGTCAGCCTGCGCCCCGTCGCGGCGGCCTCGACTTCGGCCGACTCGCCGCCGCCGTCCAACAGGCGCGCGACGCCCGCGAGCGGGAAGCCGCAGCGCGTGCAGAAACGCACCTCGCTCGTCGGCTGCTGCTGGCTGCATCGCGGGCAGTACATAAACTCTCAAAGCAGTGAATCGTGAATCGTAAATCGCCGGTCGTCAGAGACGGCGCTCCGTGCGTGCTTAAGAGTCTACGTCTTAAGTCGGGCGTCCGTTCGACGAAACACGATTCACGATTCACGATTCACGATTGACGGCCGCGACGCTAGGCGTGCTGCGGCTGCGGCGCGCTGTCGGTCGTCGGCGGCTGGAGGCGGTAGCGAAGCGTCGCCGCGACGCCGCCGTAGTCGGCCAGAAGCGCCGGGTCTTCGATGAAGCGCACCCCGGCCGAGGTCTGCTGCGCGCGCGTCACAAGCTCGTCCGAGACGATGACCGAATCCGGCTCGACCGCCGCCGCGACGGGGTCGCTCGAAGCCACTTCGGGTTCGACCACCTCGTTGTCCGAGAGTATCGCCACGTCGTCGCGGTCGCCCTCGATGTCGCGCATCTGCGCCGTCAGGTAAAGCTCGTCGACCTGCCCCATCGAGAGTGCTTCGAGCACGGCCTCGGAGCCGACGACGGCCAAGCCCCCCGCGCGGTAGGCGTCGAGGAGTTCGCGGACGCGCTCGGCGTCGGTCTCGGCGTCGTGCTCGCGCATGGCTTCCAAGGTCTCGGCGAAAATCTCCTTCTCCTGCGCGCGTATGTCGAGCGAGAGCACGTCGATGATTTTCTCTTCGAGAGCTTTGGGCATCTGCTCGCGCAGGAGCGGCACTATCTGCTCGTCGCCCGCGATGATGACCTCTTCGATGCCCTCTTCGCGCACCGTCTGCTCCAAGGTGTCGACGACCTCCTTGGCGTGTTGCAGGTGGTAGTTTTCGAGGTGGCGCTGGTAGCGCATCTGCGACCAGCCGCCGACCTTCGAGCGGTTCGTCTTGACGTTCTGAATCTCTTCGGAGTCGAGCACCGAGCCGCTCCCGAAGACGAAGATGCGCGCGCGGTTGGTGTCGGCGACAAGCACCGCGTAGCGCCGGAACTGTTCGGCCAAGCGCGCGAGCGGGTAGAGGTGCGGCTGGTTGTAGACGAAGAGCCGGTGCTCGTCGATGGGCGCGTCGAGCTGCGCCGCTTGGAAGAAGTCGCCCGCGCCCGCGCAGGCGAAGACGACGACGCCGTTGGCCGAGGGGCGGACGTCTTTGAGGTACTCGGTGATGCGCTCGGCGTCGCGGTCGAAGCTCTCGCGCTCAGGGCTATGCGGCGCGAAAGTTTTGGCGCGCTCGGAGAATTCTTTGCGCAGGAAGCGGTCGAAGTCCGTGCGGCCGTTCTCGTTGGCCTGCGCGTTGAGGTAGAGGCTGATGAAGGGGAGGTCTACCGGCTCGAACTCGGCCAGCCGCCCCAGAAGTTTATCCAGCGAGGGGCCTGCCGCCCCGCTCCCACTCTCTGCCATAAGTTTTTGTGACACCTCTCTCGTCGAATTTTTAAGACACGCAAAGGGATAAGACTCGCGGGGGAATAGGTGGGGATATTAACACGCGCCGCGCGGTCTTTGGAATCCACGGCGGCGCGCCCTATGATGACGCGAGGATGACTTACCTGCTCATCATCGTCGGCATCTTCCTCATCATGCTCGTCGGGCTGGTGGCGATGATTCTCGCCTACTACTGGGGGCCGCAAGGGCCACCGAAAAAGAAGTGAATCGTCAATCGTAAATCGTAAATAGTTTGCCGGGCGCTCGACATTGAGAATTCACAACTCAAGTAAAGAGACTGTCAAACTCTATTCACGATTGACGATTGACGGCCTTCAAGGGCCGCGCGCGCTGAAGGTGTCGCCCTGACGTATGTCGCCGGTTTCGAGGCCGCGACGGAACCAGCTCGCGCGCTGCGCGGCCGTCCCGTGCGTGAAAGAGTCGGGGACGACGTAGCCTTGTGCGCGCTGTTGCAGGCGGTCGTCGCCGACGGCGCTCGCCGCGCCCAGAGCCTCCTCGATGTCGCCCGTCTCGACGATGCCCCGGCGGCTGGCGTGGTGCGCCCAGAGGCCCGCGTAGAAGTCGGCCTGAAGCTCCAGACGGACGGAGAGCTGGTTGGCCTGCGCCTGCCCCGAACGCTGTTGGAGCGCGTGCACCTTGTCCATCGTGCCGAGCAGGTGTTGGACGTGGTGGCCGACCTCGTGCGCGATGACGTAGGCCTGCGCGAAGTCGCCGGGCGCGCGAAACTCCGAACGCAGCTCACGGTAAAAGGAGAGGTCGATGTAGAGTCGCTCATCGCCGGGGCAGTAGAACGGGCCGACCGACGCGCCCGCCACTCCGCACGCCGACTCGACCTGCCCGTCGAAGAAGACGAGCGTCGGCTTGCGGTACTGCCGACCCAACTGGCGGAAGACCTCGTCCCACACGTCCTCGGTCTCGGCGAGGACGACGCCGACGAAGCGCCTCAGCTCCTCCTCTTCGGGGTTGACTGGGCGCTGCGCCTGCGGCCCCGCGCTCGGCTCCTGCTGCACCTGATTGAGCAGCTGACTCGGGTCGGCCCCGAACAGGTAGGCGACGAACGCCAGCAGCAGCGTCCCAATCCCGCCGCCCACGGCCAAGCCCCGCCCGCCCATTCCGCGCCGATCCTCGACGTTCGTACTCTCCCGCCGCCCCCTCCACTTCATCGCCTCAAACCCTCCCTCCGATTATGCCGCGCGTTAAAGAGAATCAAAGAAACTTTCAAAGATGCTCTCGAT
>DASUNL010000474.1:0-6997 GCA_036277175.1 Pyrinomonadaceae bacterium
TGTCGTCCCAGCGCGAGAAGCGCGCCGCGATGAGCGTGCGCGTCGGCAGGAAGCTCTCGAAGAACGGCATGTCTTTCAGGTACGGCGTGACGTTCTGTTCGAGCCTGCGCGCGGCGGCCGTGGCCCCGGCGTAGCGACCGCGCATGCTGTCGGCGGCGGCGAGGAAGTGGAGGTTGTGGCTGTAGTAAGCTGCCGTGTAGATTCCGCGCAGGCCGCCGCCGTTAATGTACTCCTCATCGACGCGCGCCGCCCACTCGTTGGCGCGCGCGGCCTCTTCGTAGTCGCCGACGCGCATGTAGATGTGCGCGGGCATGTGGACGAGATGACCGGCCGCGGGCGACAACTTGGCGAGAATGTCCGCGGAGCGCATCGCGCGCTCGGGGCTGCGCGACGCTTCGACCGCGTGGATGTAGAGATGATGCGCGCCGATGTGGTCGGGGTCGCGACGCAAGACGGATTCGAGCACCGCGATGACTTCCTCCGTCCCCTCGGCCGCGCGGCCCGACGAGTCGAAGAGCTTCCAAGCGTTCGTAATCATCGCGGCGTCGGCGAAGAGCGTCGCGGCTTCGAGGTCGTCGGGGTAGCGTTGCATCAAGGCGCGCATCGCGTTGCGGTAGTCGAGCCAGAGTTTCTTCTGGTCGGCCGCAGGGTCTATCGAGTAACGCTTCGCCAAGGCTTCGAGGTAGGCGCGCTCGTGTTCGGGCGCGCGCGCGGCGAGCGCAAGACCTTTCTGCACGGCGTCGTGCGCGGCCTTCAAACGTTCGGGCGAGATGGTCGCCTCGTTGTAGTTGGGGCCGACCGCCATCGCCAGTCCCCACTGCGCCATCGGCATCGAGGGGTCGAGTTCGGCGGCGCGTCGGAAGGCGCGCGCGGCCTCGTCGTGGTTAAAGCCGTAGACGAGGATGACGCCTTGGTCGAAAAACCTCTGCGCCTCCGTGTTCGTCGTCGCGACCGGAAAGCGGAACGCGCCGAGGTTCTCCATCAGCGTCGCCTTCGCCTCGGCCGGGGCCGCGCCCGCCCCGTGGTTGTGCTGCGCGAAGGCAGGCGTGCAGGCGAGGGCCAGTATGCAAACGAGCAGGCTGAACTTCATTTTCACAACTCTCCCGTTATTTAAACTAACCCCTTGAAAACCATTAACGCGGGAAAAGCTGCTCGTAGGGATCATCTTACTCATTCACCTTGAGGACGGCGAGGAAGGCTTCCTGGGGGATGTCAACTTTGCCGACGCGCTTCATGCGGCGCTTGCCCTCCTTCTGTTTTTCGAGGAGCTTGCGCTTGCGCGAGATGTCGCCGCCGTAGCACTTGGCGATGACGTTCTTGCCCAGAGCCTTGACGGTCTCGCGGGCGATGACCTTGTTGCCGATGGCGGCCTGAATCGCGACCTCGAAGAGCTGGCGCGGGATGAGCTGGCGCATCTTCTCGGCGAGCAGGCGGCCGCGCGCCTGCGAGGTCGAGCGGTGGACGATGATCGAGAGCGCGTCCACCGGCTCGCCCGCCACCATCAAATCCAGCTTCACCAAGTCCGACTCCCAGTGGCCCGAGAAGTGATAGTCCAGAGACGCATAGCCGCGCGAGACGGACTTCAAACGGTCGTAGAAGTCCAAGACGATTTCGTTCAAGGGCAACTCGTAGACGAGCATCACGCGCTTCTCGGCGATGTACTCAAACTTCTTCTGCACGCCGCGCTTCTCTTCGAGCAGGGGGAGGATGCCGCCGAGGTAGTCGTCCGACGAGAGGATGGTCGCCTCGATGACCGGCTCTTCCACCTTGGCGATGCGCACGGCCTCGGGCATCCGCGCCGGCGAGTCGACTTCGACCACTTCGCCGTCGGTCGTCGTGACGCGGTAGCGCACGCCCGGTGCGGTCGTAATCAAGTCGAGGTCGAACTCGCGCTCAAGACGCTCCTGCACGATCTCCATGTGCAGCAAACCCAGAAAGCCGCAGCGGAAGCCGAAGCCGAGCGCGGCCGAAGACTCCGGCTCGTAGAAGAAAGAGGCGTCGTTCAGGCGTAGCTTATCGAGCGCGTCGCGCAGCTCCTCGTACTGGTTGGCCTCGACCGGATAGAGGCCGGCGAAGACCATCGGCTTGATTTCCTGAAAGCCGGGGAAAGGCTCTTTCGTCGGGCGCGCGGCCTCCGTGATGGTGTCGCCGATTTGCACGTCGGCGACCGTCTTAATCGAGGCGGTGAGAAAGCCGACCTCGCCGACGCCGAGCCGCTCGATGGGCGTCGGGCGCGGGCGGTTGACGCCGAGCGCCTCGACGTAGTACTCGCGCCCCGTGTTGAAGAAGCGAATCTTCATGCCGGGCTTGAGTCCGCCGTCGATGACGCGGAAGAGCACGATGACGCCGCGATAGGAGTCGTACCACGAGTCGAAGATGAGCGCCTTGAGCGGCGCTTCCGGGTCGCCCTTCGGGTGCGGGATGTCGCGGACGATGGCTTCGAGAATGTCGGGCACGCCCTCGCCGGTCTTGGCCGAGGCGAGCACGGCGTTGTGCGTGTCCAGTCCGATGACGTGCTCGATCTGCTCCATCGCCTTCTCCGGCTCCGCGCCGGGCAGGTCGATTTTATTGATGACGGGGACGAGTTCGAGGTTCTGCCCGATGGCGAGGTAGGTGTTAGCCAGAGTTTGCGCCTCGACTCCTTGCGAGGCGTCGACGACGAGGAGCGCCCCTTCGCAGGCGGAGAGCGAGCGCGAGACTTCGTAAGAAAAATCGACGTGACCGGGCGTGTCGATGAGGTTGAGGACGTACTGCCCGCCGTCGCGCGCGCGGTAGTCGAGTCGGACGGCGTGCGCCTTAATCGTAATCCCGCGCTCGCGCTCCAAGTCCATGTTGTCTAAGACCTGCGCCTCCATGTCGCGCCCCGCGACGGCCCCCGTCAGTTCGAGCAGACGGTCGGCGAGCGTCGACTTGCCGTGGTCGATGTGCGCGATGATCGAGAAATTTCTGATGCGTTCGGGATTCATTTTGAAGCTGTCAGCAATTAGCACTCAGCATTCAGCCGCGGACGAAGAGCTGACTGCTGAACGCTGAGTGCCGAACGCTTAAAATAACAAAACGGGCGCGAAACCGCACGCGGCCCGCCCGTCAAACATCCTGATTGCTTGATTCGGCTGATTACTTCGTGGCGTCGCGGGCGAGCATGGCGGCACCGATGGGGACGGCGTCGGGGCCGAGGGAGGCGGCGACGATTTGGGTGGCCTCGAAGCAGGGTTGGAAGGAGCGGCGTCCGGCCTCGCGGATGATGGGGTCGAGGATGAGTTCGCCCGCGTCCATCACGCCGCCGCCGAGGACTATGCGCTCGACGTTGAGGAGGTTGATGACGGCCGCGATGCCCGTGCCGATGTAGCGGCCCGTGCGCTCGATCATTAGGAGTGCGAAGTCGTCGCCGCTTCGGGCCTCGTGGGCGATGTCGGCGGCGGTGAAGTCTTTCGAGAGGCCGAGGCGCGAAAGTGAAGAGGTCGAATCCCTGAGCAGACGCTCGTTGGCGCGCCGCACGATGTTGGGCGCGGAGGCGACCGTCTCAAGGCAGCCGACGTTGCCGCACGCGCACTCGATGCCCTCGGGGTCAATCGTGATGTGGCCGAACTCGCCCGCGAAACCGGACGCGCCGCGCCAGAGCTTGCCGTCGAAGATGAGCGCGCCGCCGATGCCTGCGCCGATGGTGATGTAGAACATG
This sequence comes from Pyrinomonadaceae bacterium, assembly GCA_036277175.1. GTDB lineage: Bacteria > Acidobacteriota > Blastocatellia > Pyrinomonadales > Pyrinomonadaceae > DASQDT01. Next base: position 3,680 of record DASUNL010000474.1, read on the forward strand.
TGGCGGCTGCCGCGCCCCGCGCCGACGACGTACTCGCCGTAGGCGGCGGCGTTCGCGTCGTTCTCCATCGTCACGGGCAGATTCGTGGCGCGCTCAAGCTCCTGTCGGAAGTCGCCGCGGACGGCCGAGGGCAGGTCGGTCGAGATGACGACGTTGCCGGTCTCCGGGCTGACGAGTCCGGGCACGCCGCAGCCGACGCCCGAAAGAGAGCCTTTGCCCGCCGCGTCGCGCAACTCCGTGGCGAAGCGCGCGGCCTGCGCGGCGAGCGCGCCGCGTTCGAGCGCGCCTTCGCGCCGCTCGACGACTTGGCCGTCCGCGCGGACGAGGGCCGCGCGCAGGAGCGCGCCCGACACCCCGATGCCGAGGTAGAGACGCTCTGTGTGGGGCTGCTCGCTCATCGTTTCCAGACCGGCCTCGGCGCGCTAAAAAGTGGAGTTACAAGCCTGACGCGCCGACTGGCCCGCATGGTAGCACACGCAAACGCGGGGCTGTCAAACAACTCGTCTTGCGTGTAGAATGACGACCCGAAGCCGAGAGGTCAGAGGCCGGAGGCCAGAGTTCAGTTAAAAAACACGCCTTTCTTACTGACCTTTGACCTCTGTTCTCTGACCTCTTTATCAGTTATGGACATTCGCTCGATCCTTCTGCCGACCGACTTCAGCGAGTGCGCCGCGCACGCCGTGCCGGCCGCCGCCGAGCTGGCGCGGCTGACGGGCGCGCGCATCGTCTGCCTGCACGTCATCGAGCCGGTCGTCCCGGCCGTCGGGTGGACGCCGGTCGCGGAGCCCCTGCCGCTCGCGGACGTGGGCGCGCACCTCGAAGAGACGGCGGCGCGGGAGCTTCCGCGTTTCGCGCGGTCGCCGGAGTGCGAGGGGTTGGAGGTCGAGGAGGTCATCGCGCGCGGCGAGGCGGCGTCGGAGATAGTGCGCGTGGCGCGCGAGCGCGGCGCGGACGTTATCGTCATCTCGTCGCACGGGCGCACGGGGCTGGGGCGCATCATCTTCGGCTCGACCGCCGAGTCGGTCGTCCGCCACGCACACTGTCCCGTGCTCGTCGTCAAACCCGGAAGAAGTGACGAGTGACGAGTGACGAGCAGGAATAAGAAGTGATGAGTAGTGAGTAATGAGTAATGAGTGACGACGGGGGACGGCGAAGCCGTCTTTAACTCGTCACACGCCACTCGCCGCCCGTCACTGCTTTTTATATGGAGCTATACTTCAACGACCTCGTGGGCAGGTTCGGGCTGCCGGCCATCTTCTTCCTCACCATGCTGGAGGGCGACATCACGCTCCTTCTCGCCGGGGTGCTGGCGCACGGGCAGTCGTTCGGGCCGTACAGCTTCGGTCGGGTGCTCCTCGTCGGGACGCTCGGCGGAGTGGTGAGCGATAACATCGCCTACGCTTTGGGTCGCGGCGGGCGTTCGGCCGTGCGCGAGTACCGCTTCTATAACGCCGCGCTGCCACGACTCAAACGCCTGATGGACACGTTCGGCCCGCTCTCGATGTTCATCTCGAAGTACACCTACGGGCTGCGCTGGGCGGCGTGCATCTTCTACGGCGTGGCGCACGTCTCCTACCCGCGATTCCTTCTGCTCTCGTTTGCGAGCTGCTTCGTGTGGGTGCTAACGTTGGCGGGCGTCGGCTACTTCTTCCACAGCGCGGTCTACAACCTGATCGGCGACTTCAAGAACCTCGGCAAGGGGTTACTCGTCATCGTCGCCGTCGGCGTCGGCGGGTTCTACCTCGTCGAACGCTACTGGCTGACGAAGAAGGTCGAGGAGGCCGACCCCGAGACGGTGCAGAAGTTCGAGCAGGCCGCCGAGGAGAAGATTCACGAAATCAAGGAGGAGCTGCAAGAGCACCTCCCGCCGCTCGCGCGGCGCAAGGAGAAGCCCCCCGCTCGCGCGGCGGCACTGAAGGAGACTGAGAGCAGCGACGATTGACAGGCGACGTGTGACGGGCAAGCGGCTCGTCCTTCAACTCGTCACTTGTCACTCGTCGCTCGTCACTGTTTTATGATTATCGAAGCCACAGCCCCCACCCGCGTCGATGTGGCCGGGGGGACGATTGACATCTGGCCGCTCTACCTGTTCCACCCCGGCGCGACGACCGTCAACTTCGCCATCTCGCTCTACGCGCGCTGCCGGATTGAGACGCGCGACGACGACCGCGTCGTCTTGGAGTCGCGCGACCGCGCCCTCTCGTTCGAGACGACCGTCGGCGAAGTCGAAAACCTCGTCCACGAAGAACGTCTCGAACTCATCTCGAAGCTCGTCCACTTCTTCCGGCCCGAGCGCGGCTTTCACCTCACGGCCGAGAGCATGGCCCCGGCCGGCGCGGGACTCGGCGGTTCGAGCGCGCTCGCCATCGCGTGCATCGGCGCGCTCAATCGCTTGGTCGGCGACCGCTACCCGCGCGAGAAGTTCATCATGCTCGCGGCCAACGTCGAGACGACCGTCATCCGCGTGCCCGCCGGGTTTCAGGACTACTACGGCGCGTTCTACGGCGGCGCGAACGCCATCCACTTCCGCCCCGACGGCATCAGGCGAGAGGCTCTGGACGTCGACGCCTCGGCGCTCGAAGAGCGCGTCGTCGTTTGCTACACGGGCGAGCCGCGCCTCTCAGGCATCAACAACTGGGAGATGTTCAAGCGGCACATCGACGGCGACCCGGACGTCTTTCAAATCTTCGACGGCATCCGCGACGCGGGGCGCGGCATGCAGCAGGCGCTCGCCGCCAAGGACTTCGCGCGCGCAGGCGACATCATGCGCGCCGCCTACCCTAATCGACGACGCCTCGCGCCCAACATCACGACGCCGCACATGGACATGCTCGTCGAGCGCGCGCTCGCGAACGGCGCGGAGGCGGCGAAGGTCTGCGGCGCGGGCGGCGGCGGCTGCATCGCCTTCCTCTGCCGAGAGGGCGCGCGCGAGTCGGTCGAGCGCGCGCTCGAACACGAAGACGGCGCGCAAGTTCTGAAGTGGAAGTTCGCGCCCGATGGTCTGACTGTCCGCGAAGTCTGACGCTCAAAGAGCGAAGGCGAAAGTAAAAAGGTAAAGGCAAGAGTTAGAGAGCACGTCGCTCATTAACTCTTGCCTTTACCTTTTTATCTTCGCCTCGTTTACGCTCTCTCGTCCTTCGGCGCGCCGGGCGTGAGTTCGGTCGAGGCTTCGGGCGCGAGGTCGTCGGGCGTCTCGGCTCCGGCGGCGGGCGAGGCCGTCGCGGCGGCCGGACTCATGGGCGCGGCCGAGGCTTGGCCCGTCGCGGCCTGCGCCTCGGCGGCCGGGCGGTGGCGGTCGGCCTCTGGAGAAGAGTCAAC
>DASUNL010000475.1:0-6938 GCA_036277175.1 Pyrinomonadaceae bacterium
AACCCGCGCGGGCGCGACCGCACAAACTCACGCGCCGTAGATGCGCAGGCGGAACTCGTCGTTGAAGGTGTGGATTTCGGGCTTGCGCCCCGAGAAGAGACGCGAGTCGCGCAGGAGCGCGGGCAGCCCGCCGCCCGCCGAGTTGAGGCCGTAAGCTCGGCTCGTCAAAAGCGCGGCCGTCTGCGGGTTGACGCGCGCGGGCACGCCGTAGCGTATGGCGCGCTGCATCGCGGGCGCGAAGCCGGCCGAGCGGCGCGGGTTCGTTATCTCGATGGAATGGTCGTAGACGTTGAGCCGCGTCGTCTGGTCGCGGAGCGCGAGGTCGCGGTGTGCGAGCGCGTTCGTGACGGCCTCTTGAATCGAGGCGCGGTGATAGTTCGAGCGCGCGGCGACGGGCGCGGCCTGCGCGTCCGCGTCCTCTTCTTCGCGACGGCCCGCGAACGCGCGCGGGCGTTTGTCCCAGAGGTCGCAGTAGCGTTCGACGAAGCGCACGGCCGATTCATAAAGCGTGTGCAGGTTGCCACGGAGCTGCACCGACTCGACCTTCGGCGACTGCGCCGTGTCGCCCGCGAACCGCGTCGCCGTAATCGCGGAGCGCGGCAGAAGCTCGGCCACGCGCTCGTCGCGCCCGAAGAGAAGCAACCCGGCGTTGGTCGGTTGCGCCTCGCCGCCCGCGCCGTTCGCGCCGAGGTGGACGGCCAACAGCAGGTCGCGCTCTAAGACGTCGGCCGTCGGGTAGCCGGCCGACGAGAGCGCGTGCTCGAAGGCGTCGCCCTCGAACTCGCGCACGAAGCTCCAGAGCAGAGCCTCGTCGATGTCCTCAAGCCTCGCGCCGATGGCCGCGACGTTCTCCAAACGCACGGGCCGCGCCTCGTCTAAAAGGGCCGACAACTCTTCGCGCGAAGCCTCGCGCTTCTCCGCCCCGACTCGTATGAAGTAGCGCCCGTCGCGCGTCCGGTAGGGGCGGCGCTTGCCCTCGACGTCGAGAGCGACGATGCGGCGGCCGCTGTCGAAGGAGACCAAGTCGATGTAAGGCATGAGCGCGGGGACGACCTCCTCGCGGCAAATCCTGACCAACTCCTCGCGCACCTCCTCGGCGTCGTCCACGCCCTCGACGCGCATGTTGTCGTTGACGCCGAAGACGATGAGTCCGCCGCCCGTGTTGGCTAAGGCGATGATGCCCTGCGTAATCTTTTCGGGGTTCGAGAGCTTGACCTTGAGTTCGAGGAAGGTGTCTTCGCCGCCGCGCACGAGTCGCATCAACTCGTCGCGCGAGGTCTGCTGCGCGGGCGGGGCGAAGATGTACTCCGGGAAAGAGCGTTCTGTCGCGGGGTCGTGCCGCTGGTTACGGTTGTATTTCCTGCGAGCCATTTATGTCTGGACGGGGCTTGCCCACCCGCCCGGACGCGACCCCTCGGCCTCGCGGGCCGCGCCTCTGGTTTAGTTTTCGCGCCGCCGTCTCGAAACACCGCCGCGCGCGTTGTACGTGACGCGAAGATTATAACACACCGCGCGCGGGCCACTCGCCCGGCCCGAACTGTAATACAATGCGCCGCATGAGCGAGCAACTTGCCACACACTATCTGGAGAACGCGACCAAGAACTTTCGCAGGCTGAAAGGTTCGGCCGACCGCGCCGCCGCGCAGGTTGACGACGAGGGCTTCTTCCGTCAACTCGACGAAGAGTCCAATAGCATCGCCATCCTCATGAAGCACCTCTCGGGAAACATGCGCTCGCGCTGGACTGACTTTTTGACGACCGACGGCGACAAGCCCGACCGCCGCCGCGACTCGGAGTTCATGCTCGAAGACGGCGACACGCGCGCGCGCATCGAAGAGCGTTGGGAGGCGGGCTGGCAAATCCTCTTCGACACGCTCGCGTCGCTTCGGCCCGCAGACCTCCTCTCCACCGTCCGCATACGCGGGCAGGCGCACACGGTCGTCGAGGCCGTCAACCGCCAACTCGCCCACTACGGCGAGCACGTCGGTCAGATAGTCTTCCTCGCCAAGCACATCGCCCGGCGCGACTGGCAAACCTTGAGCATCGCGCGCGGACAGTCAGAGGCTTTCAACGCCGAGATGGACAGGAAGTTCAGAGAGTCTTAACTGTCGTCGAGGATTTCAAATCTCAGATTTGAAATCTCACCCGAGCGAACGCGGACTGACAGATGCGCGAGCGCGAACTGAGAGATGAGTGAACGCGAACGGACAGAGGCGCGCGCCTACGTCTCGCTCGGCTCTAATCTGGGCGACCGCGCGGGCAATCTTTTGCTCGGCGTGCGCGGGATGTTGGACGCGAACTTGCGGGTCGCGCGGCTGTCGTCCGTCTACGAGACCGAGCCGGTGGACTTCACAGACCAGCCCGCCTTCCTCAACGCCGTCGCCGAACTCGCCCCTCCCCTCCCCGCGCCCGAACAACTGCTCGCGCGCCTTTTGCGCATCGAGTACGCCTTGGGCCGCCGCCGCGAGGTTCGACGCGGCCCGCGCACGCTCGACCTCGACCTCCTCGTCTACGGCGTCGAAGTGCGCGCGACCGACCTGCTCACGCTCCCGCACCCGCGCCTGCACCTCCGACGCTTCGCCCTCGCGCCCCTCGCCGAACTCGCGCCCGACGCCGCGCACCCTCTCCTCGACAAGACTTTCGCCGAACTCTTACGCCTCTGCCCCGACCCGTCGCGCGTCGCGCGCTGGAAGCCGACGGGGGCGGAGCCGGGTGTCTAGAGTCCTTTTTTCTTGTGCCGCGCCGGGGGTTTGCCTATAATTCGGCGCTCCCGTTTTCTAAACGCAGCGACAAGTGAGACCGAGCGCGATGGTTTATCTCAAACAGCAGCGCCCCGAGAAGGTGACCGTTCCGAGTCTTCGTTCGAGCAAGGAGCGCGGCGAGCGCCTCGTCTGCCTGACGGCCTACGACTACCCGACGGCGCGCATCGTCGACGAGGCCGGAACCGACCTCATCCTCGTCGGCGACTCGCTCGGTAACGTCGTCCTCGGATACGACTCGACCGTCCCCGTCACGCTCGAAGAGATGCTCGCGCACACGCGCTCCGTCCGGCGCGGAGTCCAGCGCGCTCTGCTCGTCGCGGACATGCCCTACGGCTCTTACCACACGGGCGAAGCGGAGGCCGTGCGCGCCGCGCTCCGTCTCGTCAAAGAGGGCGGCGCGGAGGCCGTCAAGCTCGAAGGCGGGCGCAACCGCTTGGAGGTCGTCCGCCGGCTCGTCAACGAGGAGATTCCCGTGATGGGCCACATCGGTTTGACACCGCAATCTCTGAACAAGCTCGGCAGCTACCGCCTACAGGCGAAGACGGCCGACGCCGCGCGCGCGCTCGTCGAAGACGCGCTGGCGCTCGAAGAGGCCGGAGCGTTCGCCATCGTCCTCGAAGTCGTCCCCGGCGAGGTCGCGCGCAACGTGACGGAGGCCGTGAAGATTCCGACCATCGGCATCGGGGCCGGGCCGCACTGCGACGCGCAGATACTCGTCCTCCACGACCTGCTCGGCCTCTCGTTCAGCCCGACGCGCCCGCGCTTCGTCCGCCAGTACGTGAACCTGCGCGAGACGATTACCGAGGCCCTCGGCCGCTACGCCGACGACGTGCGCGCGGGCGACTTCCCCGCGCCGGCCGAGAGCTACCCGCTCCCGGCCGACACCGCCGCCGAGCTGAACATCCCGGTCAAGGGTGGCGAAGAGAAGCCTTGAAAGGAAGCTTTCAGCACTCGGCATTCAGCGGTCAGCTAAAGACGCCTTCCGGCCACTCCTCGCCGTCGTGACTTCCGGAGTTCGGCCTCCCTGTAGACGCTTTTAGCTGACCGCTGAATGCTGACCGCTGACCGCTTTTTATGGAAATCATCAACCGCCGCCAACGCATGGCATCGGTCTCGCGCAAGCTGCGCCGCGAGGAGGACAAGAGCATCGGCCTCGTGCCGACGATGGGCGCGCTGCACGAGGGCCACCTCTCGCTCGTGCGCGAGGCCCGCCGGATGTGCGACGTGGTCGTCGTCTCGGTCTTCGTCAACCCCACGCAGTTCGGCCCCGGCGAAGACTTCGAGCGTTACCCGCGCGACCTCACCAAAGACACCACACAGCTCGCCGACTACAACGTCGATTACATCTTCGCGCCCGCCGTCGAGGAGATGTACCCGAAGGGCTTTTCGACTTACGTGACGGTCGAGGGGCTGTCCGAGCAGTACGAGGGCGCGGCCCGCCCCGGACACTTCCGAGGCGTGGCGACCGTCCTCACGATTCTTTTTAACGCCGTCCGCCCCGACTTCGCCTATTTCGGACAGAAGGACGCGCAGCAGTCGCTCGTCGTCCGCCGCCTCGTCCGCGACCTCGCCTTCGACACCGAGATCGTTGTCCTCCCCACGGTGCGCGAGGAGTCGGGCCTCGCGCTCTCTTCGCGCAACACCTATTTGAGCGCCGACGAGCGGCGCGCCGCCCCCGTCCTCTACCGCGCGCTCGCGCAGGCCCGCGAGGTCTACATGGAGGGCGAGCGGACGGCCCGCCGTCTGGCCGAAGCTGTCCGCGCGGTCGTCGAGACGGAGCCGCGCGCGCGCCTCGAATACGTCGGCGTCACCGACGCCGAGACGATGGAGAAGTTCGACCGCATCGCCGACGACCGCCCCGTCCTCATCGCCGTCGCCGCGCGCGTCGGGCCGACTCGCCTCATCGACAACATCGTCATCCAGCCGGCCCGCCCGAAGGGTCACACCGGCACGCTCCCGCCGCTCCCCTCTTAGACGGCCGCCGCGCAAAACTGCTATCATCTTTTTTCTGCGAAACGGCCCTCGGCTAGTCTTGTAGAAGTAACCACACACTAAACTTTTAACGCGACGAGAGGCCGCCCGCCGGAGCGACGCGCACGACCGCGACGAGCAGCGCGCGCTAACGATTGATGAGCACGAAAGTCAGACAGAAGACCCACATCGAATTCACCCTCAACGGCGAGGCCGTCGAGGTCGCCTTCGCGCCGCATAAGACTTTGCTCGAAGTCCTGCGCGAAGACCTGTCTTTGACCGGCACGAAGCACGGCTGCGAGCTTGGCGAGTGCGGGACGTGCGCCGTTCTGGTTGACGGCCGCTCCGTGCTCTCGTGCCTCATGCTCGGCCTCGAAGCCGAGGGCCGCCGCGTCGAGACGGTCGAGGGGATGGAGACGGTCGACGGCCTGCACCCCTTGCAGGAGACCTTCGCCGACACGGGCGCGGCCCAGTGCGGCTACTGCACGCCGGGCTTCCTACTCGTCGCCAAGGAACTGCTCGCGCAGAACGAGAAGCCGACGCGCGACGAAATCAAAGAAGCCCTCGCCGGAAACCTCTGCCGCTGCACCGGCTACATTAAAATCTACGAGGCCGTCGAGTTGGCCGCCGCCCGCATGCGCGGCGAAGAGGCGGAGCTGCCGCGCGAGAGCGTCTACGGCTACGAATAAATTTTCCGAGTCTGAACGAACGCGGTCGAATCGATATCGAGATGAAGACGAACGGACGAGAGAACGGCCAAGATTTGAAAGTCGTCGGCAAGCCTTTTCGCAAGGTCGACGCGCGCTCGAAGTGCGTGGGCGCGACGAAGTTCGCCGACGACATCGTGCTCCCGCGCATGCTCCACTGCAAAATGCTGCGCTCGCCCGAGCCGCACGCGCGCATCCTTCGCATCGACACGTCGAAGGCCCTCGCGCTCCCCGGCGTCTTCGCCGTCATCACGGGCAAGGATTTACCCATCCCTTACGGCATCCTGCCCGTCAGTCAGGACGAGCACGCCCTGTGCGTCGAGCGAGTGCGCTTCGTCGGCGACCCCGTCGCGGCCGTCGCCGCGATTGACGAGGACACGGCGTTCGACGCGATGAACCTCATCGAGGTCGAGTACGAGCGTCTGCAATCCATCACGAGCATCGAGGAGGCCGTGCTGGTAGACGAGCCGCGCATACACGACTACGGCGACGGCGCGAACGTCCACAAGAAGGTGCATCTCGAATTCGGCGACATGGACGAGGGCTTCGCCGAGGCCGACCTCGTGCGCGAGGACTTGTTCTTCTACGAGGGCAACACGCACCTGCCGATGGAGCAGCACGCGGCCGTCGCCCACTACGACTCGGACTGTAAGCTCACGCTCTGGTCTTCGACGCAGACGCCGCACTACGTCCACCGCGCGCTCGCGAAAACTTTGGGTATGGCGGCCGCGCACATCCGCGTCATCGCCACGCCGAACGGCGGCGGCTTCGGCGGCAAGAGCGACCCCTTCAACCACGAGATTGTCGTCTGCGAGCTTTCGCGCCGCACGCGCCGCCCCGTCAAAATCGCGCTCACGCGCGAAGAGGTCTTCTACTGTCATCGCGGGCGTCACCCCGTCCTGATGAAGAGCAAGATAGGCGTGCGCAAGGACGGCTCTATCACCGCGCTCGACTTCGAGTCGTACCTCGACGGCGGCGCGTACGGCTCTTACGGCGTCGCCTCGACCTTCTACACGGGCGCTCTGCAAACCGTGACCTACGAAGTTCCGCGCTATCGTTTCAAGGGCCTTCGCGCCTTCACCAACAAGCCGCCGTGCGGCCCGAAGCGCGGGCACGGCACGCCCCAGCCGCGCTTCGGCCTCGAAGTGCAGTTAGACAAAATCGCCGACGAGCTAGGACTCGACCCGGCCGAGATGCGTCTCAAACATCTGGCCGCACCCAACACCGTGACGGCCAACTACCTGCGCCTCGGCTCGATGGGTCTGGGTAAGTGCATCGAGAAGGTCGTCGAGGGTTCGGACTGGAATAATAAATATAAGAAGCTGCCTTACGGCAAAGGCGTCGGCATCGCTTGCAGCTCTTACATCTGCGGCGCGGGCCTGCCGATCTACTGGAACTCGATGCCGCACTCCGGCGTCCAACTCGGCCTCGACCGGCAGGGCGGCGTGCGCGTCCAGTGCGGCTCGACCGACATCGGGCAGGGTTCGGATTCGGTGCT
>DASUNL010000476.1:0-8710 GCA_036277175.1 Pyrinomonadaceae bacterium
CTTCGGCTGGCTGCTCTGGCTCGTCGCGACGATTGCCGCGACCTGCACGGCCTTCTACATGACGCGGCTCGTGGCGATGACCTTCTGGGGCAAAGAACGCTTCCTCGAAGTCGCGGCGGGCGGGCAGGCCGACGAGGCGCACGCGCACGCCTACGCCGAGGGCGAGAAGCCGCACGACGCCGTGCTTGAGTCGGCCGGCGACCGCCCGCGCCACGAGCCGGGCGAGCACGTCGGCGTCGAACATTTGCAGGACACCGCGCAGCCCGACCCGCGCGCGCACCTCGACGCCGAAGGCCGCGACATACACGACCCCGAACGCGAACACCTACACGACCCCGACGCGCACGACGCGCACTCGCAAGACTCGCACGGACGCGACACTCATGGCGCGCACGGTCACGACGACGCGCACGCAGGGGCTCACGGGCACGGCTCGGTCATCCCGCACGAGTCGCCCGCTTCGATGTGGGTCCCGCTCGCGGTCTTGGCGGTGCTGGCGGTCGTCGGCGGTCTCGTCGGCATCGGCCCGGCCTTCAAATCTCTGACGGGCAGCGAACACCCCGGCGGCAAGCTCAACATCGTGACGTGGCTCGACCCCGTCATCTGGAATCCCGCGACGGGCGGGTGGGGCAAGGGCCACGCGGCCGAAGAGCATGCGGAGTTGGGAGGTCAGAGGCCGGAGGTCAGCGGACTCGTCGCGTCGAGTTCGCCCGCGTCGGCGGTCGAAGTCGCAAGCGCGACTCCGGAGACTCACGGCGCGGCCGCGCCGACGACTTCGGGACAGGAGACGCACGGCGCGACGCAGGCGACGCGCAGCGAGGCCGGGCACGGCGACAACGCTCTGCCCTACGGCGACACGGGCTTTAACCTCGCGCACGCGGTCGAGAGGGCGACGGGCAGCCACGCCGTCGCCGAGTGGGTCTTCATCATCATCTCGCTCGTCGTCGCCGCGCTCGGCATCCTGCTCGGCTACCTCTTCTACGTGAAGCGTCCGGAACTCCCGGCCGCGTGGGCCGCGCGCCTCGGGCCGCTCTACCGCGCGAGCTTTAACAAGTACTGGGTTGACGAACTCTACGGTGCGCTCGTGACGCGGCGGACGATGGACGCGGCGCGCGGCGTCTATCAAATCGACTCGAAGGTCATCGACGGCGCGGTCAACGGCGCGGCCGACGTCACGCGCCGCGCGAGCCGTCTGACGGGCAACGCCGACCGCCTCGTCGTCGACGGCGCGGTCAACGGCCTCGCGGGCTTCATCAAGATACTGATGTCGCCGCTTTTGCGCGCGGCGCAGACGGGGCTGACGCCCAACTACGCGCTCGTCATGATTCTCGGCCTCGTCGCCGTCGTCTTGCTCTACTTCGGGCCGGAGATGCTCGACATGTTCCGCCGGATGTTCGCGGCCCTCGTCTTTTAAGTCACCCGTCAGGGAGTGAACAGTGAAAATTCCTTACCTTCTCTCCGTCATCACTTGGTTGCCGCTCGTCGGGGCGCTCATCATCCTCTTCGTCTTCAAGCGACATCAGTCGGGCGCGATTAAGAAGTTCGCGACCGCTTGGTTCGGGCTGGCCTTCCTCGTCTCGCTCGCGCTCACGGGTTACGACCGCGCGACGGGCGGGATGCAGTTCCTCGAAGACTGCCAGTGGATACCCATCATCGGCGCGCGCTACCAGATGGGCGTCGACGGCGTGGCCGCGCTCCTCATCATGCTGACGACTCTGCTCGGGCTCATCGCGGCGCTCTCGTCTTGGGAGTACATCGAGAAGCGCGAGAAGGAGTACTACGCGCTCCTGCTCCTTTTGCAGACGGCCGTCGTCGGCGTCTTCGCGGCGATGGACATGTTCCTCTTCTACCTCTTCTTCGAGGTCTCGCTCGTGCCGATGTATTTCCTCATCGGCATCTGGGGCGGCGAGCGTCGTCTCTACGCGGCCATCAAGTTTTTCCTCTACACGCTCGTCGGCTCGGTCGTCCTCTTGCTCGGCGTCATCAAGATGTATTTCCTGACGCAGGACGCCTCGCTCACGTCGCAAATCACTCCGGCCATCCTCGCCAACGTCGCGGGCAACGAACCGGCGCGCGCTCTCGTTGCGAACAGCCTTCAGCAGGCCGCCGCAAACGGCACGGGCACATTCAACATCATCTACATGCAGGCGATGGGCGCGGTGCTCCCGATGGGGACGCTCCAAGTTCTGCTCTTCTTCGCCTTCGCCTTGGGCTTCGCGATTAAAGTCCCGATGTGGCCTTTCCACACGTGGCTGCCGGACGCGCACGTCGAAGCGCCGACCGCCGGCTCGGTCATCCTCGCGGGCATCCTGCTCAAGCTCGGCACTTACGGCTTCTTCCGTTTCAACCTGCCGATGTTCCCGGCGGCTTCGGCCGACCAGAGCTACTGGGGCAGTTTCGGCGTCCGCAACGTGATGATCGTCCTCGCCATCATCGGCATCATCTACGGCGCTCTGGCGGCGATGTACTTCGTCGTCAAGCGCGACGGCGACGTGAAGAAGCTCGTCGCATACTCAAGCGTTTCCTCGATGGGCATCGTGATGCTCGGGCTCTTCGCCTTAAACCCGAACGGGCTGAACGGCGCGGTGCTCCACATGATTAATCACGGCATCTACTCGGGCGCGCTCTTCTTGCTCGTCGGCATCATCTACGAGCGAAGGCACACGCGCTCCGTCTCCGAGTTCGGCGGGCTGTCGCACGTCATGCCCGGCTACGCGGCGGTCTTCCTCGCGATGGCGATGACGGCGATTGGGCTACCGCTTCTGTGCGTCTTCATCTCGGAGTTTTTGGCGATGCGCGGCGCGTTCGAGGCGAACCCGTGGTGGGCGGCGTGGGCGGCGCTCGGCATCATCCTCAACGCCGGATACATGCTCTGGCTTTATCAAAGGATGTTCTTCGGCAACATCGACAACCCGAAGAACGAAACCTTGCGCGACATGAAGCCGCGCGAGTGGGCCTACATGATTCCGCTCGTCGTTCTGTCGCTCTGGATTGGCGTCTACCCGAAGCCGTTCCTCGAATACATTCAGCGCCCGGTCAACTCGGTCGTCCGACACATACGCCCCGACTACCCGATTCCGCTCGACGCGCGGCCCGCGACGCCGCCGGTCGCGCCCGAGCACGCCACCACCAAGTGACCCGGACGCACGCGACTGGATAAGCCATGTTTCTTCTCTTCCAAGCCTCAACGACCGAGCTGTTCGACCTCGCCGACCTGCGCCTCATCGCGCCGGAGTTGATTCTCACTTTGTGCGCCTGCGTCGCGCTCGTGATGGAGGTCTTGCTGCCGTACCGGAAGAGCCGTCTCATCGGCTACTTCGCGCTCCTCGGCCTCGGGCTGGCCGCCGTCTCGGTCGCGCTGCTCGGCTGGCCCATCATCTCTTCGGGCGCGGGCACGCTCTCCGGCTTCTACGGCACGTTGCGCGTCGACGGCTTCGCCATCGTCTTCAAGCTCATCTTCCTCTTGGCGGCCGCGCTCACCGTCGCGGTCTCTCTGCGTTATCTGGACATCGAGGGCGAGCAGCGCGGCGAGTTCTACGCGCTCGTCCTTTTCGCGACGACGGGGATGATGTTTCTCGCCGCCGGGTATGACCTCATCGTGCTCTACATCAGCCTTGAGCTGATGGCGCTGACGTTCTACGTGCTCGTCGCCTACGCGCGGCGCGACCTGCGCTCGAACGAGGCGGGCATGAAATACTTCCTGCTCGGCGCGTTCTCCTCCGGCATCTTGCTCTACGGCATGTCGCTTTTGTTCGGCATCAGCGGCTCGACGAACCTCTCGGCCATCGCGCCGAAGGTGGCCTCGGTCATCACGGCCGCCGCGGGCACGGACGACGCGATGCTCCGCCCGCTCACCCTGCTGGCGATGATCGCGCTCGCCGCCGGACTCTTCTTCAAAATCTCGGCCGTGCCCTTCCACATGTGGGCGCCTGACGCCTACGAGGACGCGCCGACGCCCGTCACGGCCTTCCTCTCGACGGGGTCGAAGGCGGCGAGCTTCGCGCTCTTCGTGCGCATCTTCGCCGAGGCTCTGGGCGGGATGCGCGCCGACTGGGCACCTCTGCTCGGGCTGGTCGCCGCCGTCACCATCATGGTCGGCAACTGGGCGGCCGTCACGCAGAGCAACTCGAAGCGGCTTCTGGCCTACTCGTCAATCTCGAACGCGGGATATCTTCTGCTCGGCATCGTCGCCGGCAACGTGTGGGGCTACACGGGGCTGGTCTTCTATCTCATCGTCTACACGCTGATGAACATCGGCGCGTTCGGCGTCATCATCACTCTGCGCCGTCGCGGCATCATCGGCGACGAGGTGGACGACTTCGCGGGGCTGGCGCAGAAGTCGCCGCTGATGGCGTTGATGATGGCGCTCTTCATGCTGTCGTTGGGGGGCTTGCCCTTGACGGGCGGCTTCATCGGCAAGGCTCTGCTCTTCGGCGGGCTGATTCAGCGTGGCGACGCGGAAGGGAAGAGTTGGTACTACTGGCTCGTCGCGTGGGCGGCCCTCAACACGGTCGTCTCCTTCTACTACTACGTGCGCTTCATCCGCGCGATGTACCTCGGCGAGCGCGAGGCGGACGCGCGCCCGCTCTCGCTCTCGCCCGCGCTAACGACCGCGCTCGTCCTCTGCGTCGTCGGCGTCATCTACACGGGCGTCTACCCGCGCCACGTCATCCAACTGGCCGGGCAGGTCGTCGCGACGCTCGCGTCGGCCGGCGCGGTCGCGCTGCGCTGAACGGTCAACGACCGCCGCCCGCCTCGCTGTAGAAGAGTAGCGCGTAGACGGAGAGCGTGGTGGCCGCCGTCGCGGCCGCGCCGTAGGTCAGGAATCGCGTGAGCGCGTCCCAGACGGCCAGTTGAAAGTCGGGATGCGAGACGGTCGTTACAAGAATCTCCACCTGAAGTAAGCCTCCTCTTAAATTGCAACTCCCCCTCGATGTGCTCAAAATACGACCGCGCACGCGCCTGCGGATTTCCCGTCGCGCGAAACTTTTTTGAAAGGGGCGTCGGATGGAAAGTGAACTGGAGGGGCGCGTCGCGCTCGTGACGGGCGCGACTTCTGGCATCGGCCGGGCGACGGCGCTTAAGCTCGCAAGCGCGGGCGCGCTCGTCGCGCTCGTCGGCCGCGACACCGCGTCGCTCGCTGAAGTCGCCGGAGAGATTACGCGCGCGGGCGGCGAGGCTCTTGAGATTCGCGCCGACGTGACTTCGGAAGAGGACGCCGAGCGCTCGGTCAGAGAGACTCTTGAGAAGTTCGGACGGCTCGACGTGTTAGTCAACGCGGCGGGCATTCTCGCGAACGGGACGGTCGAGACGACTTCGCTTCAGGCGTGGGACGAGATGATGAACGTCAACCTCCGCTCGGTCTTCCACCTCATGCAACTGGCCGCGCCGCACTTGGCAGAGGTGCGCGGCAATATAGTCAACGTGTCGAGCGTGACGGGCCTGCGCGCCTTCCCCAATGTTTTGGCCTACTGCGTCTCGAAGGCTGGCGTTGACCAGCTGACGCGCTGCGCGGCGTTGGAGTTGGGCGCGAAGGGGGTGCGTTGTAACGCCGTCAACCCCGGCGTCGTGCGCACCGAAGTCCACCGTCGCGGCGGGATGACCGAAGAGGCTTACGCCGCCTTCCTCGAACGCTCGAAGGAGACGCACCCCTTGGGCCGCGTCGGCGAGGCCGAAGAGGTCGCCGAACTCATCCTCTTTCTCGCCTCCGACCGCGCCGCGTGGATTACGGGCGCGACCTACTCGATTGACGGCGGGCGCGCACAGACCTGCGCGCGCTGACCCGTGATGCTCGTCTTCTACATCCTCGCCGCGCTGGTTTTAGTGCAGGGTATTCTGTCTCTGCGCGGGGGCGTGCGCTACCTCCGCTTCGTGCGGCGCGAGACGGGCGCGCGGCGCGCGCTCTACATGCCATACGCCACGGTCTTCGTCCCCTGTCGCGGACTCGACGAGGGCTTGTGGACGAACTTCGCCGCGCTCTTCGAGCAGCACTACCCGGCCTACGAATTAATCTTCGTCTCCGACGACGCCGAAGACCCGGCGCTCGCCGTCGCCGAGCACGTGCGCGAGACCTTAGGCGAGCGGAGCGTCGCGCGCATGCGCACGGTCGTCGCCGGCCCGGCGCGCGACTCCGGGCAGAAGGTTCACAACCTCCTCGCCGCGTTGAATGAGGTCGCGCCCGAAAGCGAAGTCTTCGTCTTCGTTGACACGGACGCGCGCCCGCGCGCCGACTGGCTGCGCTCGCTCGTCGCGCCGCTCGCCGACGAAGCCTTGGGCGCGGCGACCGGCTACCGCTGGTTCTTCCCCATCAAGGGCGGATTGGCCTCGCACCTGCTCTCGGTCTGGAACGCATCAATCGCGTCGGCGCTCGGTCACAACGCGCGGCGCAACTTCTGCTGGGGCGGCTCGACCGCCATTCGCCGCGAGACGTTCGAGCGGCTCGCGGTCGCCGAAGCGTGGCGCGGCACGCTCTCGGACGACTACGCGCTGACGAGCGTCCTGCAACGCGCCGAGCTTCCCATACGCTTCGTCCCCGACTGCCTGACGCCTTCGTTCGAGGACACGACCCCGCGACGCCTGCTTGAGTTCACGACGCGGCAGATAAAAATCACGCGCGTCTACGCGCCCCATCTCTGGCGCATCGTCCTCGTCTCGAATCTGCTCTTCGTCGTCGTCTTCTACGGCGGCATCATCTTGGCCGCCGCGCGCGCCGCGCTCGGACTCCGGTTCGCGTGGCCGCTCGCCCTCGTCTGCGCGATATTTCTTTTGGGGACGTGGAAATCTTTTTTTCGCCTGCGCGCCGTCGCGCTGCCGCTCGAAGACCATCACTGGAACTTGCGCCGGGGCCTGTGGGCGCACTTGCTTCTATGGCCCGTCGCGTCGGCGCTCTATCTGGCGAACTCGCTCGCGGCGCTCTGCTCGCGGCGCATCGTGTGGCGCGGGATAACATACCGTTTGAAATCACCGCGCGAAACTGAGATTATGAAGCTCGAAACGAAGGACGACGCCGCCGAGTCTCGCGCGGAGGCCGGGCGCGTCTGACCCGCATGACCAGCAAAGCCCTACAACTTTACCGCCTCGTGCGCTCGACCGAGCGCGAGCGAAGACTCGGCACCGTTATCTTCTTCGTCACCTCGCGCTGTAACGCGAAGTGCGAAACCTGTTTCTATCACGAGGAGCTGAACCGGCCGGGCGACTTGACCTTCGAGCAGATTGAAAAAATCTCGGGCACGATGCCGCCCATCACAGACCTCTGGCTCTCGGGCGGCGAGCCGACCCTGCGCCACGACGCTTCGGAAATCATCGACCTCTTCGTCCGACAGAACGGCGTCCGCCGCGTCATCATCCCGACGAACGGCCTCGTCAAATCGCGCGTCCGAGAGATAGTTGACGACGCGCTCGCGCGTCACCCGGACATACATCTCTACCTGAACGTCGCGCTCGACGGCTACGGCCGCACGCACGACCGCATCCGGGGCGTCCCCGGCAACTGGGAGCGGACGCTCGACTGCATACGCTCGCTCTACCCTCTGAAGGACGCATACGGCGCGCGCTTCCGACTCAACGTCAACACGGTCGTCTGCGCGGAGAACTACGCCGAGGTCGAACGCCTCGCCGCGTTCCTCTGGGAGAACTTCACGCTCGACGGCCACTACTTCAACATCATTCGCGGCGACGCAAAGGCGGGCGACGCGATAAAGCAAGTCCCCCATGAAATTCTCCCCGGCCTCTACGCACGCGCCTCCGAGCTAACGCACCGCTACGGCGAGCGCATGTTCGCCGTAGACGACGCGGCCACGCGCTTCGTCAAACAGGTCGCCTACGTCGGCGCGATTACGACGCACTACCGCACGCAGCACGCGAACTTCGACGGCCCGACGCCTTGGCCCTTCCCCTGCACGGCGGGCGATACCTCCGTCGTCATCGACTACAACGGCGACGTGCGCGCCTGCGAGCTGCGCGGCAAGTTCGCCTCGCTCGCCGACCACGACTTCGACTTCGGCAAGCTCTGGGAGTCCGGGGAGCGGCGCGCGGAACTCGGCGAGATTGACGGCGGGCGTGCCTGCTGGTGTACGCACGTCTGCTTCATACACGACTCGATGCGCCACTCGCGGCGCGGCCTCCTCTGGGAGTTGCCGAAGAACTACGCGACGCGCGGCCGCTGGTGAGCCGCGCCGCCCGACGTTGAGAGACAATCACACAAAACTACTCGCCGCCGCGCCGTGTCTTCTCGTCGTTGCGCTGCTCGTCGCGCCGTCGTCCTCATCCACGTCGTCGCCCTCTGTATCGCAGGACGACGGCGCAGCGGAAGTTGCTCGAACGTGTCCCCCGGAGTGGATGTGCGACGGCGAGTACTTCGGCGCGGACGTGGTCTTCGTCGGTCGCGTCACGCGCATCGCGCGGCGCGGGCGAGGGAAGGGGCGTGCGCTGATTCGGTTCGCCGTCGAGCGGGGCTATCGCGGACTCGGCGCGAAAGACGCGGAGGTCGAGGTGGCGTCTGCGGAGGGAGTCGGCGCGGCCGGGCACGGCTTCAGAGTCGGGGAGACTTATCTCGTCCACGCCGACGCGAGCTATTCGATGAAGAGACTCGACCTCTCGACTCTCACCGTCTCGGCCAAAACCCCCGCGCGGCTCGCAGCCGAAGCGCGCGAAGAGCTCGCCTGCATCGAGGAGCGTAAAAGATTGCACCCGGCGACGAGCGGGCCGCACC
>DASUNL010000477.1:0-3175 GCA_036277175.1 Pyrinomonadaceae bacterium
CGATCACCTGGCCTCTTTCGACGTCCCTACGTTCGACGCCACGCAAGAGCAGCCCGACGTTGTCGCCCGC
The DNA here is from genome assembly GCA_036277175.1 of Pyrinomonadaceae bacterium. Taxonomy (GTDB): domain Bacteria; phylum Acidobacteriota; class Blastocatellia; order Pyrinomonadales; family Pyrinomonadaceae; genus DASQDT01. The sequence continues at coordinate 71 of DASUNL010000477.1, forward strand.
CACCCCCGAGTCCAGCAGCTTCTTGAACATCTCCACGCCCGTCACCACCGTCTGCCGCGTCGGGCGGATCCCGATCACCTCCACCGCCTCGTTGATCTTCACCACCCCGCGCTCGATCCTCCCCGTCGCCACCGTCCCTCGCCCCTGAATCGTGAAGATGTCCTCGACCGGCATCAGGAACGGCTTCTCGATGTCGCGCTCCGGCGTCGGAATGTAAGAATCGACCGCCGCCATCAACTCGTCCACCGTCTTCTCCCAGTCCGCCTCGCCGTTCAAGGCGCCCAAGGCCGACCCGCGGATGACCGGGATGTCGTCGCCCGGGAACTCGTAGGCCGACAAAAGCTCCCGCACCTCCAGCTCCACCAGGTCCAGGAGCTCCTCGTCGTCCACCGCGTCCACCTTGTTCATGAAGACGACCATCGCGGGCACGCCCACCTGACGCGCCAGCAGGATGTGCTCGCGGGTCTGCGGCATCGGCCCGTCGGTGGCGGCGACGACCAGAATCGCGCCGTCCATCTGCGCCGCACCCGTGATCATGTTCTTGACGTAGTCGGCGTGCCCCGGACAATCGACGTGCGCGTAGTGCCGGTTCGGCGTCTCGTACTCGACGTGGGCGGTGGCAATCGTGATGCCTCGTGCCTTCTCCTCGGGCGCGTTGTCGATCGAGTCGAAGGCGCGCACCGTGATCTTCGGGTTGTGCTTGGCCAAGACCTTGGTGATCGCCGCCGTCAAAGTCGTCTTCCCGTGGTCGACGTGCCCGATCGTCCCGATGTTCACGTGCGGCTTAGACCTATCAAACTTTTCTTTCGACATGTCAGTGAATCGCCTCTTCAGTAAAATTTATCTGTCTGAACTTCAGCGTCTAAGCCCGAGATGGGATTTGAACCCATGACCTCCTCCTTACCAAGGAGGCGCTCTACCCCTGAGCTACTCGGGCGCAGGCGTCGGGGACGCGCCCGCCCCCGGCGTAATGTCTGGAGCGGGAGACGAGGCTCGAACTCGCGACCCTCAGCTTGGAAGGCTGATGCTCTACCAACTGAGCTACTCCCGCCCAAGAGCGAGAGGTCAGAGGTCAGAGGTCAGAGGTCAGTAAGAAGATGCTTCACTGACCTCTGACCTCTGACCTCTCGCCTCTCAAACGATGGTGCAGGGGGTAGGATTCGAACCTACGTAGGGTGTGAACCCGCCGGGTTTACAGCCCGGTGCCATTAACCACTCGACCACCCCTGCCGATGCCTTGAATGCGAAAGACCTTGCGAGGCCGCGCCCGACGCCGGCCCGGACAAACACCCGTGGTGCATTAGAAAAGCCGGCACGTCCGGCCTATACCTTAGAAACGTGCCAGCGCGTCTGCGTAAAGACTCGTGCGGGGCATCGGGCGCGGGCGTTTTTGTAAAGTCAAGACACACGCATGCCCTAAACGCAGAGTCAAGAACGCTAAACTATATTCGAGTTGCAGTTGTTTGACAAGTTCGCAGAGCACTCCGCCGCGCGCCGACGTCGGGTGAGGGATTGTTCCCCGCGCCTTAAGTTGGATTTAGTCAGAAGCCGGCGAAGGGACTTGAACCCCCGACCTACTGATTACAAATCAGTTGCTCTACCAACTGAGCTACGCCGGCCGGCCGCGAGCGGCGACCCAAAAAGTCGTCGCCCGCGAAGCTCGGATACTAGCAACGCGCCCATGGAAACGCAAACTTTCGCCACGCCGCGCCGACGGGGCACGTCGTAGAATTTTGTTGACGCTCCGGCCGGCCGGAAAGTAGGATGAAGATAGCCGCCCTTGAGCGGCCGCCGTTGGCCTAAGAGACGCCCGGCCGCCACTTCCCGTACCGCCCGCGCTTCGCCCGCCGGCAAGCATCTCGAACGGACGGCCCGCCCCGTTTACAGACCTCAAGTTTACTTTCAGACACACCTTCAAGGAGACACTCCCGTGCGGAACCCTAAACTTCTTTCTGCCCGTCAGACCATCTTGACAATCGCGCTGGTGGCCGTCGCCGCCGCCTCGTCGGCGCGCGCGCAGACGCTCGCCGACAACAGTCAGCAGCGTCGCCCCGAGAGTTCGACCGTCGTCCTCCCGTCGGAGCAGCGCGGGCCGATCGCGGTCGCGCGCGAGAGCGAGATGGAGTGCGCGGGGTTCATCGAGCACAGGCCGGCGTCGAGTCGCTTTGAGATCGTCGGCGCGGAGCAGGAGCAGGAGCAGCGCACCTACGCCGAGGGCGACTACGTCTACATCAACGGCGGCGCGCAGCAGGGCGTGCGCGAGGGGCAGGAGTTCGCGATCATCCGCCCGCGCGGCCGCTTCAAGACGCGGTTCAGCCGGAAGAACGGCACGCTCGGGATGTACACGCAGGAGTTGGGCCGACTGCGCGTCGTCGAGACGAAACAGAACGTCTCGGTGGCGTTCATCACGCGCTCGTGCGACCAGATGCTTCTGGGCGACCTCCTGCGCGAAGTGCCGCAGCGGCCCGCGCCCGTCGTGCGCGCCGAGACTCCGACGCTCGACCGCTTCGTCGACCCGACCGGCAAACAGCAGGGCCGCATCGTGCTGGCGCGCGACGGCCGCGAAGTCGTCGCGAAAGACCAGATCGTCTTCATCGACCTCGGCGCGGAAGACAACGTCCGCCCCGGCGACTACCTGACCGTCTACCGCCGCGTCGGCGAGGGCGACATCTCGCGTTTCGAGGACAAGGAAGTGGCGAAGGGCGGGAGCCGCGGCTTCGAGAGCAGAACCTTCCGTGGCGGGAAGTACTCGATTAGCGCGCAGCGCGTCAAAGACATCGACGACGGCCACTACAAGTCGCCGACGAACACGCCGGCCATCGAGTCGCGCCGCCCCGAGATGCCGCGCAAGATAGTCGGCGAGGTCGTCATCATCAGCGTCGAGGCGCGCACGGCCGCCGCCATCATCACGCGCGCCGCGCAGGAGATATTCACCGGCGACTTCGTCGAGGTTCAGTAAGTCGCGCGAAAGACTGACCGAGAGTCGGCGCGACTCTCAACTTAAAAGAGGACGGGCGCGGCAGCCTTCACCAAGCTGACGCGCCCATCCTCTTTTTGCACCTTCAGGCGAACTCTTGCGCTTCCCGGCGAGCCTCAACCCACCGA
>DASUNL010000478.1:0-2582 GCA_036277175.1 Pyrinomonadaceae bacterium
GCGTCGGGCGGCATCGGCGAGGTGTTCGCGCGCAAGCTCGCCGCGCGCGGCCAAAACCTCCTCCTCGTCGCGCGCTCGGAAGAGAAGTTGGCCGCGCTCGCCTTGGAGTTGTCACGCGCGCACAACGTCTCGGCGAGCCACTTCGCCGCCGACCTCGTGGACGCGGACGCGCCCGCGCGACTCTTAGCGGAAGTCGCGCGGCGCGGGCTCGAAATCGACACGCTGATTAACAACGCGGGCTTCGGCTCGGTCGGCGAGTTCCACCGGCTCGACGTCGAGAGCGAGCTGCGGATGATTGATTTGAACGTCCGCGCGCTCGTCGAGCTGACGCACAGGTTTCTCCCGCCGATGCGCGCGCGCGGACGGGGCGCGATAATCAACGTCGCCTCGACCGCGTCGTTTCAGCCCGTCCCGCTGATGGCGACCTATGCGGCCACGAAGGCGTTCGTCCTCTCTTTCTCGATGGCGCTCTGGGAGGAGAACCGCGCGGCCGGCGTGCGCGTGCTCGCGCTCTGCCCCGGCTCGACCGACACGAACTTCTTCCGCGTCGCCGGAACCGAGACGCCGCCACCAAACATCACGCAGACGCCGGAGACGGTCGTCGACACCGCGCTCAGTGCGCTCGAACGCGGCCGAAGTCACGTCGTCTCCGGTTGGGGCAATTTTCTGATGGCCGAGTCGTCGCGCCTCGCCCCGCGCTCGCTCGTCACGCGCATCGCGGGAAAGATTTTGAAGCAGCGGTACAAAGGCCGCGAAACATGACGGAGCGTTCGGCACTCAGCAATCAGCACTCAGCTTTGATAGACAGGCGAGAAGGAGTGTTGATTGGCGGCGGCCGTCCGGAGTGCGGCGTCTGCCGTGAGCTGAACGCTGATTGCTGAACGCTGAACGCTTTTAGGGAGAGACTATGACCGAGAGAATCTACAACTTCAGCGCCGGGCCGGCCGTGCTGCCCGTCCCCGTCCTCGAACAGGCGCGCGACGAGATGTTGAGCCTGCCGGGCGTCGGGATGTCCGTGATGGAGATTAGCCACCGCTCGGCCGCCTTCGACGAAATCATCGGGAGCGCGGAGCGCGGCATACGCGAGTTGCTCGGCGTGCCCGAAGGCTACCGCGTCCTCTTCCTGCAAGGCGGCGCGAGCCTACAGTTCTCGATGATTCCGATTAACCTCTTGAGCGACGGCGCGAGCGCCGACTACATCATCACCGGGAGTTGGGGCAAGAAGGCTCTTAAAGAGGCGAAGAAGCAGGGCAGCGCGAATGTCGCCGCCGACATGGCCGACAGCCGCTACACGCGCACGCCTTCGCAGGACGAGCTGCGACTCGACCCCTCGGCCGCCTACGTCCATCTCACCTCGAACGAGACCATCGAGGGCGTCGAGTGGTTCGACGAACCCGAAGTGGGCGACGTGCCGCTCATCTGCGACGCCTCGTCCGACATCCTCTCGCGGCCCGTCGACGTTTCGCGCTACGGCCTCATCTACGCGGGCGCGCAGAAGAACATGGGGCCTTCGGGCGTCACGCTCGTCATCATCCGCGAAGACCTTTTGGAGCGCGTGCCCGACGGCCTGCACACGATGCTCGACTACCGCACGCACGTCCAGAACAACTCGCTCTACAACACGCCGAACACGTGGGGCATTTACATCCTCGACTTGGTGTGCAAGTGGGTCAAGGAGAAGGGCGGACTCGAAGACATGCGGCGCGAGAACGAGGAGAAGGCCCGCCTGCTCTACGACGCGATTGACGCGACCGACTTCTACCGGGGGCACGCCGCGACGGAAGCGCGCTCGCTGATGAACGTCACCTTCCGCCTGCCCTCCGAAGAGTTGGAGAAGCAGTTCGCCAAAGAAGCGACCGAGCGCGGCTTGGACGGACTCAAAGGCCACCGCTCGGTCGGCGGCATCCGCGCCTCCATCTACAACGCCTTCCCCTCCGACGGCGTCGCCGCCCTCGTCGCCTTCATGCACGAGTTCGAGCAGCGCAACGGCTGAGATTGAAGCGTTCAGCGTTCAGCCGTCAGCGTTCAGCCCGCCGCTGTCGCGTGGCGTCGGTAGTCGCTGAAGAATTATCGCGCACGTTCGCTCTTCAAAAAGCTGAAAGCTGAGTGCTGGCGGCTGAACGCTCTTAAAGTATGAACTTCGAGTTGGAGAGAATCGAGGCCGGTGACGCGCGCGCGCTCGACGAGCGTCTGCGCGCCGGATGCGCGCCGTTCGTCATCGCGGGGAGCGTCGGCGAGCGAGACCGCGAAGAGGTCTGGTCGCTTGCGAGTCTTCGAGCGCGCGCCGGGGCGCGAACGGTCTCCGTCAACCGCACCGAGACCGAGCGTTTCGACCTCGACGAAGAGGGCCGCCAACGCTACACCATCGTCCACGCGACGCTCGCCGATGCGCTCGACATGATAGAGCGCGGCGGCGCGCCCGGCCCTTGCTACTACCTGCGCCGCGCCGCGCTCGAAGACTTGGGACTTTCGGACGAGCGTCTGCCCGGCGCGTTCCTGCGCACGCGCGCCGAGCGTCGGACGCAGAACCTCTGGGTCAGCTCGCCCGGCTCGCTCACGATGCTCCACTACGACGCGAAGAA
>DASUNL010000479.1:0-5049 GCA_036277175.1 Pyrinomonadaceae bacterium
TATCTACGAACCAACCTTTCAAGAACCCGGCCCCCAGCCGGGTTCTCCCGCATTTGGGGGGAAAGCCTCCGCAACGCGACTTTTCGGGCCTTTTTGCACATCCGCCCCTGTCGCCCGAGAGCGACAAAACGCCCCGCCGCGCCCGCTTTGGTGTCACCGCGTGGCGACACGAGTTAACGATGCGGGGCACTCCCGCGACAAATTTTGTCACCGCGCCGGTGACGTTTTTCGTTCTTGGAGCCGAAAACGTTAGACGATTTGCCGCACGCGCGCGGGCCGAACGTGAGGGCCGCCGGGCCACATTTCGCGGTGACGAACCGACCCGGCCTCTGTTAAACTCGCCCGCGTGCAGGAAGCGATTTCCCTCGATGCGCCCCCCGCACGAAGGCGTCGCCGGCTGAAGGCTCTTGGTGCACGTGTCGCGGCATCCGCGCCGACACGTGCCGACGTCATTCTAGCCGCGACGACCGTCCTCCTCCTCGTCCTCTCGTTTCCCGACTTTGACCTCTGGCCGCTCGCGTGGGTCGCGCTCGCGCCACTCATGATTGCGCTGGTGCGGACGCGCGTGCGCGCCGCGACGGCGTTTATGCTCGGCTGGGGCGCGGGCGCGGTCTTCTTCTACGCGACCTGCTACTGGCTGACGCACGCGATGATTCACTTCGGGGGCTTGCCGCGCCCTCTGGCCTTCGCGCTGCTCGTCCCCGGCGCGCTCGGCGTCGGACTCTTCCCCGCCCTCTGGGCGCTCGCGCTCGCGCGCGCGTCGGCGCGTTGGGGACTCGTCGCGCTTCTCCTCGCGCCGCCCGCGTGGGCCGCGTGCGAGTGGCTGCGGCTCGGCGCGACCGGACAACTCTGGAACGCCATCGGCTACTCGCAGGCTTACGCGCCCGCACTCATTCAGCCGGCGCGCTGGGGCGGCGTTTACCTCGTCGGCTTCCTCATCGTTACGGTCAACGCCGCGCTCGCGTACTTGGTTCTTCGACGGAGCGCGCGGGCCGCCGCGTTGATGACGGCCGCGCTGGCCGGCGTCGCGCTCGTCATCTTTTTAAGCGAGAGGCCGTCGGGGAGCGCGGGCGACGGGAGGTTGAGTGCTTACGTCGTCGCCGTGCAGCCGAACGTCTCGGCTGGGTTCGCGCGCACGTCCGAAGAGGTCGCGCGACTCGTCGCGCTGCACCTGAGTCTGAGCGAAGAAGCGTTGCGCGGCGCGCCCGAAGGAGTGCCGCGCGTCGTCGTGTGGCCCGAGTCGCCGATGAACTTCGCCTACTCGCGCGACGCGGGCTTGCGCGAAGTCGTCGGGCAGTTCGCGCGCGAGCACCGCGCCTCCGTCCTCTTCAACTCGATGGAGCCTGCCCCGCTCGCGGGCGTCTACAACTCGGCCGTGATGGTTAACGAAGAGGACCGGCTCGTCGCGCGTTATGATAAGATTCGCCTGCTGCCGTTCGGCGAGTACGTCCCGCTTCCGCGCTGGTTGCCTTTGACGTGGCTCCTCGGCGGCATCGTCGGCGACTTCACTCCGGGAGCCGAATACCCCCTGATGCCCCTCGGAGACGCGCGCGCGGGCGTCTTCATCTGCTTCGAGTCGGCGTTCCCTTCAATCGCGCGCCACTTCGCGCACGACGGGGCCGACGCGCTCGTCAATATCTCGAACGACGGCTACTTGGGCCAAACGCCCGTCATCCGGCAGCACCTCGCGAACGTCGTCTTCCGCGCCGTCGAGACGGGACGCCCCGTCCTGCGCGTGACGAACACAGGCATCAGCGCCTACATCACGCCGCGCGGCGAAGTGCTGGACGCGACCGCGACTTACGCGACGGCGGCGCGCGCGTGGACGGTCGGGCGCGCGCGCGAGGGGAAGACTTTTTACACCGAGCACGGCGACGTGTTCGTCGCGCTCTGCGCCGCCGCGAGCTTATTAGTCTTTGCCGCGACGTTTAGGAGACGGAGAAAGAGAACGGAGAAGGTTTGAGGATGTTAGAGACTTCATCGATACAGGATTTGCGCGCGACCTACGAAGAGCTGCGCACGCGCACCGAGCAGCTCGGGAGGTTTCTTTGATGTCGCCGCGAAGCGCGAGGAGCTTTCGGCGATAGAGCGACGCGCGACCGAGCCGGACTTCTGGGCGGATCAGGAGGCGGCGCAGAAGATGATGGGCGAGCGGAGCCGTCTGGAAAAATCCATCAAGCGGCACGAGGCGTTCGAGTCGGCCGTCGCCGACGCCTCCGTCCTCTTCGAGTTCGCCGAAGAAGAGGACGAGGAGAGCCTCAAGGAGTTGCGCGCGCTCATCGAGCGACTCAAGCACGACGTTGACCAAGCCGAGGTCGAGATGCTTCTCTCGGGCGAGAACGACGTGCGCAACGCCATCTGCACGATTCATCCCGGCGCGGGCGGCACGGAGTCGCAGGACTGGGCCGAGATGCTTCTGAAGATGTACCTGAAGTGGGCCGAGCGGCGGGGCTTCAAGACCGAGATCATCGAGTACCAGCCGGGCGAGGAGGCGGGGCTCAAAAGCGTCACGTTCCGCGTCGAGGGCGAGTACGCCTACGGGCTGCTCGCGACCGAGGCGGGCGTCCACCGTCTCGTGCGCATCTCGCCGTTCGATCAGGCGGCGCGGCGTCACACGAGCTTCGCGTCGCTCTTCGTCTACCCGGAGATTGACGAGAACATCGAGGTCGAGGTCAACGAGAAGGACTTGCGCGTTGACACTTACCGCTCGACGGGCGCGGGCGGCCAGCACATCAACACGACCGACTCGGCCGTCCGCATTACGCACCTGCCGACCGGCATCGTCGTCGCCTGCCAGAACCAACGCTCGCAGCACCAGAACCGCGCCGTCGCGATGCAGGTCTTGCGCGCGCGCCTCTACGAACTTGAGTTGGAGAAGCGGCGCGCGGAGACGGCCGTGCTCGAAGCCGCGAAGTCCGACATCTCCTTCGGCTCGCAGATACGCAACTACGTGCTCGCGCCCTACCGGCTCGTCAAGGACGCGCGCACCAAGCTCGAACGGGGCGACGTGGACTCAGTCCTCGCCGGCGACCTCGACGACTTCATACAGGCTTATCTCCTCTCGCGCCGCGCGGCGTGAAGGGAGACCGGCCCGGAGCAACTATGGCAACTGCACAGACCGAAGCACGTTTGAAGTCGGGCGCGGCGACGCGGCCCGTGGGCGCGACAGCGCCGAGGAACACGCGGCGCAACGAGATAGTAGCCATCGCGCTCTTGGCGTTGAGCCTGCTGCTCGCGCTCTGCCTGCTCTCCTACAACCCGTTCGACGACTCTTGGAACACGTCGGACACGGGCGAGGTCAGAAACCTCGTCGGCGCGGTCGGCGCTAACGTCTCGGCCGCGCTGTTCCAAGGCTTCGGTTTCGCGGCCGCGCTTCTGCCGCTCCTGCTCGCGGCGGCCGCTTGGCGTCGCTTCCGCACGCGCCGCCTGCACGCGCCGCTCTCGCGCGTCGTCGGCTTGCTCGCGCTCGTCTTCTCGGCCGCCGCGCTTCTTTCCATCTTCGTCCCGCGCGAGAGTTACGGCGGGAGCTTCGAGGCCGGGGGCGTCGCGGGCGTCTTCATCGCGGATAATCTGCGCGGCGTCCTCAACACCGTGGGCGCGAGCGTCATGCTCGGCGCAATCGCGGCGACGGGACTTCTGCTCGCCACCAACTTCTCTTTCGCGCGCGCATACGACCGCGTTGTAGTCGCTCTCAACAACCCTTCCGGCGTCTACCGCACGACCACCGAGCGTCTCAACGCATGGCGCGAGGCGCGGCGGCAACGCGCCGCCGCACGTGTCGAGGCGAGGAGTCTCGCGCGAGCGGAGCGCGAGCGCGAGGCGCAGGAAGCACTCGCCGCCTTGCAGACTTCGGCCGGGGTCGCGTCGTCGGCGACGCCGACCATCGCCGCGAACGTCGCCAAGACGCGCGGCCAGCAGCAGGCGCAACAAGTCGACTCGGCGGCCGCGATTCAACGCTCCGCCGAGGCCGCCGGCGCGTCCGACCCGGAGGCCGCGCGCGAGGCCGAGATTCGCGCCAAGCTCGCGCGCGCGGAGGCCGAGCTTGCGGCCATCGCCGCCGACCCGCTCACCGCGCCCGCGTCGCACGTCGAACAGTCGCCGCTCCGACGCGCGCGTTCCGCCGCCGCGACTGACGCGACAACGACGGCTTCCCCGTCCGCCGCCATGCCCCCCGCCATCGCGCCGCCTGCCTCCGCCGAGAAGAGTGCGGCGCAGGCGACGACTCAAAGGCGCGCGGCCGCTTCACCCGCGAGGGACGCGCGCGCGGGCGCGCCCCCGGCCGAAGCCGACGACGCAGAGGTCGAAGAGATGATGCGCGAGGCCGAAGTCGTCCGCACGGAGGGCGCGGACGACTCGCCCACGGAGCGTAAGCGCACGGCCGCAGAGGAGCGCGCCGCGCGGCGTGCGGCGGCCGCGCCCGCCCCCGCCTTCGACGACTACGCGCTCCCCGTCAACAGCTTCCTCAACGCCCCGACGCCGCGTCACGAACAGGCCGACGAGGAGTTGCTCGAAATCGCCACGCGCGTCGCCGAGAAGTGCAAGGAGTTCAACGTCACGGGCCAAATCAAACACATCTGCCCCGGCCCCGTCGTCACCACCTACGAGTTCAAGCCCGACCCCGGCGTGAAGTACTCGCGCGTCACCGGTCTCGTCGATGACCTCTGCATCGCGCTCGAAGCCGAGTCGGTTCGCATCGACCGCCTGCCGGGCAAGCCGCACGTCGGCATCGAAGTGCCGAACCCGCAGCGCGAGACCATCATGCTGCGCGAGGTCATCGAGTCGCGGCAGTTCCGCGAGTCGCCGTCGAAGCTGACCATCGCCCTCGGCAAGACCATCGACGGCATGAACTACGCCGCCGACCTCGCGCGCATGCCGCACCTGCTCATCGCCGGAGCGACGGGCACGGGCAAGTCTGTGTGTCTGAACTCGCTCGTCGTCTCGATTCTCTACAAGGCGCACCCGGACGAGGTGAAGTTCATCATGATTGACCCGAAGCGCCTTGAGCTGGGTCTCTACGCCGACATCCCGCACCTCGCCACGCCCATCATC
>DASUNL010000480.1:0-7279 GCA_036277175.1 Pyrinomonadaceae bacterium
GCCGACTTGGTGCTCATCAACCTCGTCGGCAAGTCGCCGGAAGACACATTGCAGGCGGGGCGGCGAATCCGCGAACACTCCAAGCATGACGGACACACCCCGCTCGTCGTGATGGCCGAGCGTTACGGCCCGGACTTGGAAGGCACGGACGTTAACGTGAGCGGGAACGATTGGATAACCTACCCCGAAGACGCCGAGCAGTTGGAGAACCTGCTCGCCCGCCTCCTCAGCAAATCACCAAATTAGAACGCCCGCGAATTTCGCGGGCGACGTGTCTTAGGCTTTGCGAATGCGGACGAAGATGGAGTCGCGCCCCTCGCCGCCCGTCTGCTCGCGCATGCGCGCCAGAAGCAGTCGCGCGCGGGCGGCCGACTGACCGAAGCGGAAGGTGAACTCGACGCTGCGCGAAGGCTCGCGGCTGCCGCCGAAGTTGCGCAGCAGCTCGTTGAACTCCCCGGCGTTGTCGGCGGCGATGACTTCGGCGCAGAGGTTGCGGCCGAGCAGCGCGTCCGAGCCGGCGCGCGGCGCGCCTTCCGGCTTGTAGTAAAGCACCTTCCCGTCGGTGCTGATTTCAAACAGACCGAGACGCAGGACTTCGAGGTTGTCTTGCATGCGGGTAAAACCTTATCGACTCAAATTTCAGCGGGGACGTGAGCCTTCGGACGGAGAGGCGAAATGGAGAAAGGGGCGAAAGGGAGAAAGGTGCGAAACACTCGCGCGTCTCAGCACCCTTCTGCCACTTTCCTCCCGTACTCCACGAATCGCCCGTGAGCTGGTGCCGTTAAGTCCGTGCGGGTCGTCCGCCGATCAACCACACCCATTCTCGTCGGCACCGGCTCTCAAGCGCCTTGAAGTGTCGGCACTATAAACGCCGACACGTACCAACGTCAGTACGCATACGTACTTAAAGAGACGATAATTTGCGATTCAAATTCGCGCCCCTGCGCAGGCAGCAAAACCGGATTCAGGGTGTCGCCGATGGAAGCGTCGCCCGCCCGCCGTCCTCCACTCTCACACGCGAGTCGGAGACGCACTTAACGACGCCGAAACATGCCCCGCACACGTCGCGCGGCGACGGAAAATAGTACGTAAACGTACAGACAAATCACACCTTTATGAGCTATCTTCACCATTCCCCTGCGGTGAAAATTTAGGCACACGGTCAGCGCCCTGCCTACTCTCACTTCGGACTCGCAGCGCGACCAAATCCCCCGGCGACTTAACGCCTCCGAGTCTCTTCGGAGGCGGCGAGAGGCTGGGATGCGTGTGTCTCGGATGATGAAAATTGAGCTGACTGAAATTTGTTAAGCGCGGAGATTGAACTAAGGGATATGAGAGAGAACAAGATTGACCTCGTCTGCCTTTCGCACCTGCGTTGGGATTTCGTCTACCAAAGGCCGCAACACTTACTCAGCCGCTTCGCGCGCGAGCGGCGCGTCTACTTCGTCGAGGAGCCGAGCTACGGCGAGGCCGAGCCGCGACTCGACGGGAGCCGCCGCGAGGACGGGCTGCGAGTCGTCGTGCCGCGCCTGCCCGACGGCCTGAGCGCCGAAGACGCGGAGCGCGCGCAGCGCGAGCTGCTCGAACGTCTCTATGTTGAAGAGGAGATAGGCGAGCACGTGCTCTGGTACTACACGCCGATGCCGGTCGCTTGGACGAGCCACCTCGAACCGCTCGCGACCGTCTACGACTGCATGGACGAGCTCTCCGGTTTCCGGGGCGCGCCGTCCGCGCTCGGCGAGCGCGAGCGCGAATTGTTCGCCCGCGCCGACCTCGTCTTCACCGGCGGCCAGAGCCTCTACGAGGCGAAGCGCGACCAGCACCACGCCGTCTACGCCTTCCCTTCGAGCATCGACCGCGAGCACTTCGCGCAGGCGCGCGAGGGCGGGGAAGACCCCATCGATCAGGCTTCGATTCCGCACCCGCGCCTAGGCTTCTTCGGCGTCATCGACGAGCGGCTCGACACGGCGCTGCTCGACGCGGTCGCCGAGGCGAGGCCCGATTGGCAGCTCGTCATGCTCGGCCCGGTCGTCAAGATCGCGCCCGAAGATTTGCCGCGCCGCCCGAACATTCATTACCTCGGCGGCAAGGCTTACGCGGAGCTTCCACGGTACGTCGCCGGCTGGGACGTGGCGCTTCTGCCGTTCGCCATGAACGAGTCGACGCGCTTCATCAGCCCGACGAAGACGCCGGAGTATCTGGCCGCCGGCCGCCCCGTCGTCTCGACGCCCATCCGCGACGTGGTGCGACCTTACGGCGAGCGCGGACTGGCGCACATCGCCGCGACTCCCGAAGAGTTCGTCGCGGCCGTCGAGAAGGCGCTCGCCGAAGATGTGGACGCACGACTTCGCGCGGCCGACGAGCTTTTGGCGCAGACCTCTTGGGACAAGACTTGGGGGCGTATGCGCGAGCTTATCGAGGAGGTGTGCGAGTCGCGCCGCGCCGTCGTCGCGGGAGCGAGCCGTGTGCGGCAGCAGGGTCGGCCGCCGACTCATCAATTCGGGCGAATCGTTACCGAGGGCTAACGCTTCAGAAAGTTTCAAAGGGAAGAAGTATCAACGAACGTTTGGGAGGGAAGAATCAATGTTTGACTATTTAATCGTCGGGGCGGGTTTCGCGGGCAGCGTCCTCGCAGAGCGGCTGGCCGCCGGCTCCGACAAGCGAGTTCTCATTTGCGACAAGCGGCCGCACGTCGGCGGCAACGCCTACGACCATTACAACGAGGAGGGCCTGCTCGTCCACAAGTACGGCCCGCACATCTTCCACACCAACTCGCGCGAAGTCTTCGACTACCTCTCGCGCTTCACCGAGTGGCGGCAGTACGAGCACCGCGTCTTGGCGAGCGTCGACGGACAGCTCGTCCCGATGCCGATTAACCTCGACACCATCAACAAGCTCTACGGGCTGAACCTCACCTCGTTCGAGGTCGAAGAGTTCTTCCGCAAGCAGGCCGAGCCGGTCGAGCAGGTGAGGACGTCGGAGGACGTGGTCGTCTCGAAGGTCGGGCGCGAACTCTACGAGAAGTTCTTCCGCAACTACACGCGCAAGCAGTGGGACTTGGACCCGTCTGAACTGGACGCCTCCGTCACGTCGCGCGTCCCCGTCCGCACGAACCGCGACGCGCGCTACTTCACAGACTCCTTTCAGGCGATGCCCGCCGCAGGCTACACGCGCATGTTCGAGCGGATGCTCGACCACCCGAACATCAAAATCGTTTTGAACTGCGACTACCGCGAGCTGATGTCGGAGGTGCGCTACCGCGAGATGATTTACACTGGGCCGGTCGACGCCTTCTTCGACTACCGCTTCGGCAAGCTCCCTTATCGCTCTTTGGAGTTCAGGCACGAGACGCACAATCAGGAGTCGTACCAGCCCGCTCCCGTAGTCAACTACCCGAACGAGCATCCTTACACGCGCGTCACCGAGTTCAAGTATCTGACGGGGCAGGAGCATCGCAAGACGAGCATCGTCTACGAGTACCCACGCGCCGAGGGCGACCCCTACTACCCCGTCCCGCGCAAGGAGAACGCGGAGCTTTACGCGAAGTACAAGCAACTCGCCGACGCGACTCCGGGCGTGCATTTCGTCGGGCGGCTGGCGACCTACAAGTACTACAACATGGATCAGATTGTGGCGCAGGCTCTGACGGTCTACGCCAAGCTGCGCGGCGAGAAGCGCGCGGCCGCCGCCGCAGCCGGTGCGAACGTCGCGGTACTCCCGCGCGCGGGCGCGAACTCTAACGGCAACGGGAACGGCCACGGCCAACTCGCACCCGCCGGACTGCTCGCCACGGCGCAGCAGTAAGGCGGAAGGCAGAAGGTAATAGTAAAAAGGCAAAAGTGAAGGCCGTCAGTCGTTACGCGCGACTGACGGCCTTCATCCTTCTGCCTTTCGCCCTTACTTGTGCCTTTACGAGACGCCGCCCTCTTCCTCCTCGCGGCTCTCTTCCTCTTCGCGCGAGTTGAGGAGGCCCGGCTCGACGTTGAGCGCGCCGGTGTCGGGGTCAATCAGCCCGTTGTTCTCGTCTTCGATGCTCGTGGCCTGCGTGTAGACGTCTCCGGCGATGTCGCGCGCGCGCAGCTCGCGCTTGAAGGCGCGGATGCGGTCGGCCTTCTCGCGCGCCTCGCCCGGCCCGCCGTAGTCGGAGAAGCCGAACCCGCCCCACTCGCTCACGACCAGAGGAATCTGCCCGCAGTAGAAGTACGGGTCGCCGACGATGAGCGGGTTGACGGCGACGCCCTCGGTCTGCCCTCCGACGAGCGCGTCTAACATCTCGCGCCAGCGCGCGAGGTCGGGAGTGTAGAGGTGCGCCGTCAAGAGGTCGGACTTGAGGCGGCCCTCGACCGAGAGGTGATGCCAGCCGTCGTTATCGACGACGAGCACCTGCGGGTGGTTGAGACGCATGTACTCGTAGACCGAGGCGATGTAGCGGCGCGTCTCCTCGCTCGTCGCGATGTCCTGCGCGCCCCAGTCCTCGTTGTAGACGCTCCAGACGACGACCGAAGGGTGCGCGCCCGTGTGGACGAGCATCCGCATCATCTCGGCCCAGTGGTTCTCGCGGCTGCGCTGGCTTGAGCTGTGCGGGCTGGGGACTTCGACCCAGAGCATCATCCCGAGCTCGTCGGCGAGCGTGTAGATGCGCGGGTCGATGCCGGCGATGTGGACGCGCACCAAGTTGCAGCCCAACTCCTTCATCGCGCGCATGTGGCGGCGCATCTGTTCGTAGCTGGCCGTGCCCGGCTGGTAGAGGATGCCGTCGAGGTAGTGCGGCTCGTCGTTGAGGAAGAAGGAGCGTCCGCGCGCCTCGACGGTGCGCAGGCCGAAGCGCGTCTCGATTTGCGAGACGCCGCGGTCGGGGCCGCCGAGCTGCGCGACGAGGCGGTAGAGCGTCGGGCGCGCGGGCGACCACTGCCGCGCGCCGGGGAGTTCCAGAGTGACGCGCTGCCTTTTGTCGCCCACCCCGAGCGGGAGGCGGACGCTCGCGGCGGCGAGCGTCTCGTCGTCGCCGGGGCGGCTGACGATGACGAGCAGCCCGTAGACGCCGGGGTCGTGCGTGCGCGTCGTGAGGTCGAAGGAGACGAAGCGGTCGCGGAAGTTTGAGAGCACGCCGACGCGCGAGCGCAGGCGGTTGCGCCCGACGGGTTCGAGCCACACGCTGCGGACGGCCCCCGTGTAAGTCTGATACCAGATGCCGCCGCGCTTGTAGACGTGCGACTCCTGTTTGCCGCGCGGGATTTCGGCGTCCATCGAGTCGGCGATGCGCACCGTCAGGCGGTTGACTAAGAGCAGGTGTTCGGACGGCAGCTCGTAGCTGAACGAAGTGTACTCGCCGTAGTGAACCTCTTCGCCCTCGATGGACTTGAGCGGGACTGCGTTCAACCACACGCGCGTCTCGTAGCCGCACGCGCCGAAGGTGACTTGGACGAGCGAGGCCGGGGCCTTCGACCAGTGTTCGGGGATGGTGAAGTCGCGCTCGTACCACGCGACGACCGAGTCGCTCCAGAAGGCCGACTGCTGCTGCACGTCGCGCGCCTCGGCCATGTGCTCCTCGATTGAGCCGGGCCAGACGGCGGTGCGCGAGTAGCGGTGTCGGTCGAACCAGCGGTCGCCGAGGCCACGGTCTTCCGGGTCGAGGTCGAAGCGCCACTCGCCGTCGAGCATCTCGGACTCGGCCGGGCGGATGACCGAGCGCGGCAGGGGGTTGAGCGGCTCCTCGCCGGGCGCGGCCGCGTCGCCACGGCGCGACGGCGTGTCGTCGCGGCCGGACTGTGTGTCTCGGGTGTCGGTCAAAGCGGAGCTACTATAAACCAATTCGGCCCGCGCGCGGCGCTTGGGCGCAGACCCCGTTTCCTAAAGTTTTCCTCTCATTTGTGTCCCGCCGCACGCATGGACGCGGACGGCGCGCGCCTCGGTGCGCGACCGTACAGGCTGAGTGCGCGTGCCTGTTTTATAATCACGTCGCACCGTTCCCCCGACCGAAACAGTATGTCTCCACTGAAAGCACAGCCGCGCGCCGCGCGCCCGGAGGTCTGGGCGGGCGCGGAGTGTACGGTCAACCGCGTCGGCGACCGTTACTTCGACCAACTCGAACTGACCGGCCACGCCGCGCGCGCCGAAGACCTCGAACTGCTCGCCTCGCTCGGCGCGAAGGCCGTGCGCTACCCCGTGCTTTGGGAGCGCACCGCGCCGCGCGGACTCGATTCGGCCGAATGGGGTTGGGCCGACGCGCGTCTGCGCGCCTTGCGCGAGCTGAAGCTGCGACCCATCGTCGGCTTAGTCCATCACGGCAGCGGCCCGCGCGAGACGAGCCTGCTCGACGCGGAGTTTCCCGCCCGCCTCGCGCGATACGCCTCGGCCGTCGCGCGCCGCTACCCGTGGGTGTTGGACTACACGCCCGTCAACGAGCCTCTGACGACGGCGCGCTTCTCGGCGCTCTACGGCCACTGGTACCCGCACGCGCGCGACCCGCTGTCGTTCGCGCGCGCGCTCCTCAATCAATGCCGCGCCGTCGTGCTCTCGATGCGCGCGGCGCGCGAGGTCAACCCGGAGGCGCGTCTCGTGCAGACGGAGGACTTGGGCAAGACCTACTCGACGCCGCGCCTCGCGTATCAGGCCGAGTTCGAGAACGAGCGGCGCTGGCTCACCTACGACCTGCTGGCGGGCCGCGTCACGCGCGGGCACGCGATGTGGGACTACCTGCTCTGGGTCGGCGTCTCCGAGGACGAGTTGTCGTGGTTCGCCGACAACGCATGCCCGCCCGACGTGGTCGGCGTCAACCACTATCTGACGAGCGAGCGATTCCTCGACGAGCGCATCGCGCGCTACCCCGCGCACGCGCACGGCGGCAACGGCCGCGACCGTTACGCGGACGTCGAGGCGGTGCGCGTCTGCGCCGAAGGGGCCGCGGGGCCGCGCACGCTTCTGCGCGAGGCGTGGGAGCGATACCGTCTGCCCGTCGCGGTGACGGAGACGCACCTCGGCTGCACGCGCGAGGAACAGATGCGCTGGCTCGGTGAGGTCTGGGAGGCGGCGTGCGCGCTGCGCGAGGAGGAGGGCGCGGACGTGCGCGCCGTCACGGTCTGGTCGGCCTTCGGCGCTTACGACTGGCACAACCTTCTGACGCGCGCCGAGGGCCGCTACGAGCCGGGCGTCTACGACGTGCGCTCGCCCGCGCCGCGCGCGACGGCGCTCGCCCCGATGGTGCGCGCTCTGGCCGAGCGCGGCACGTATGAACATCCCGCGCTCGACGAGCCGGGGTGGTGGCGCAGACTCGAACGTC
>DASUNL010000481.1:0-5542 GCA_036277175.1 Pyrinomonadaceae bacterium
CAGTGTGGCCGACCGCCCTCTCAGGCCGGCTACGGATCGTCGCCTTGGTAGGCCGTTACCCTACCAACTAGCTAATCCGCCGCGAGCTTCTCTTCAGGCGCGAGGTTCTTGCGAATCCCCCGCTTTAACAACTGTCACCATTTGGTGCCGCTGCATTATGCGGTATTAGCAACCGTTTCCGGTTGTTATTCCCCACCCGAAGGCAAATTACTCACGTGTTACTCACCCGTGCGCCACTCTACTCGCCCCCCGAAGGGGACTTTCGCGTTCGACTTGCATGTCTGAGGCACGCCGCCAGCGTTGATTCTGAGCCAGGATCAAACTCTCGTTAGAAACTTGATCTCTGGAACATCATCGATACTGGTTAAAGTATCCGATAATGACTCTTCTCGAGTTTTGAAGCGCGGACTTTATCGTCCAGCGCCGCTCTCAAAGGTCTATTAACAGGACACGCTCTATCTAGTTTTCAAAGATCGCTTTCTCTTCCGACTGCTCTACAGACGACTTTTTCTCGTCTCAAGCAAAACGCGACTTTAACCCAACCGCGTCTTCCTTGTCAAGCGAGCGTCAGACTAAGACGCGCCCGAAGGCACTTCGGTTGCCCGAACCCGCCCGAGTTTTTTCTCGCGTCTTGAACGCCGGAAACTTCAACACTCAAAAGCGGGCCGTCTATGATGCCCCGGACACCCTAACGGATGCCCGACTTTGAGTGCTCAAATTTGCGCGGGTTCAAGGCGCTCGCGAGACGCTTTCGGCCGGCCGTCTTTTGCCGATGAAACAGCCGCCCCCTCTCACAAACTCTCTGAAAGAGTAGCGGCTATACGAATGCGCTCGATTTTCCGTGATGTCAACTGCCGCGACTCGCGGCGAATGGGCATTATAGATATTCAGAAATATTTGTCAACCCCGGAGAAGACAAAATTTCACTCGTAAGATGACACCGGCAAAAGACGCCCCCCCAGCCCTCTTCCCGGTCGTCACGGTGAGACGAAATACGCTTGTGCTCACCTCGGCTTCACCGGTGGTTTCGGAAGCTCGTCGAGCGGCGTCACCTTCAGCAGTCCGCGCGAATCTATGAACGCCCTGAAGCGAACATCTCTCGTCTGCTCGCCGTCCTGCACCCGCACGATAAAGACTTTCGCGTCGCCCTGCTCTTCGACGCGCAGAGGCAGACGCCCCTCCAAGTCCTGACTGCGGTAGGCCGTGTAGTGCTCCTGCCTGTCCTTGTCGTAGCCGAGCACGAAGATGCGGTCGAAGTCGGGCGGGTCTGCGACGTTCGGGTCGCGCGTGCTGCTCTTCTCCAAGATGACCCAACTGCCCGGTCGCGTCTCCTTCGCCGCGTCCTTGTCGACCGGCCCGCCCACCGACTGTTCATTGTCGGCCGCCGCGTCAAGTCTCCGCCAAGCGACGAACTCGCGCCCTGTGCGGTAGAAGATGATGTCGCTCGGGACGGTCAACTCGACCTGCTTGCCGAGAACCCAGCCGGCTGGCGCGGGCGAGAGCGACTGCGGGAGGCGCACCTTGTACCAAAGCTCGTTCGGGTCTTCGGCCTCCTTCTCCTCGGCCTCGCCTCGGTCGCGCTGCGAAGTGCCGCGCTGCGAAGAGCCGGCCTTCGGCGCGTCGTCACTCTCGATTTCCTCGGCCGACTTCGGCTTCGCCACGCGACGCCAGCCGACGATGTAGAAGCGCGCGCCGCTTTCGAGCTTCATCAGGATGTTGTCGTTGCCGCCGCGGTCGGGCGTGAAGCGGATGTTGGTGCTCGCGCGCAACTGTCCGGAAGCTTGCGGCGGGATGCTCTCGTCCTCGCGCGCGAGCTGTCGCGAACGCTCGATCATGCCCTGCGGAATGACGTTGCGCGATTCGATCCAGCCCTCCATGCCCTCCGTGTCGCGCGTGCGGACGTGTAGCCACTGCTCTCCGTTCTCGGCCGTGTAGGAGTCGAGAATGTCGAGCACGTCGCCGCGCACGACCTCTTTGAGATCGGCCGCGACGACCGCCGTCGAGCTGCGCACGTGCGCGCGCCGCGCGATGACGACGCCCGTCTCTTCTTTCCCCGCGAGCGCGCCGCATCCCGAGGCCGCGAGCGCGACGAGCGCGACGAGTGCGGCGCGCGTCACCAGTCCGAGTTTCGACTTAATTCGATGATTCGTTTTCACGCTTGTCAGTACGCTTCCTGAGCTTCTCGTGCAGACGCCGCGACGTGGCGTCCGACTTTTCATTGTAACCCAATTTCTTCAGCAATTCGCGCTGCTCCTTGCCCGGCGACCCGGCGACGGTGACGCGCGTCCGGACGCCGAAGGCTTCCGCGCGCAGGCCGTAGGGCGCGAGCGACGCGGCGAGGTTTATCGCGACCGGGCTTTCGACGTGCATGCGAACGAACTCCTTCATCCCCCCGACGCCGCCGAGCGCGCTCGCGGCCGAAGCGTTGCCGTCCGCGCGCGCGCTCCCCTCGCCGTGTCGCTGATAAAGCGCGCGGTACACGTCTTCGAGAGAGCTTTTCCCGCCCGTCTGCCTCATCAGCGCGAGGTCGTAGAGGAAGGCCACGAGCATCCCTTTGTTGTAGACGAGAGACGAGCTACCCGCCCAACGTCGGCGCGAGAGTTCGACGAGGGACAGTTCGTCCGAGCCGCGCGCGGCGGCGTAGGCGTCGAAGGCGCGGCCCAACGTGTTGAGATAATCTTGGAAGGAGACTTGGCCCTGACGCATCCGCGCGCGCATCGCGAGGTAGAGCGTGAAGCCTTCGTAGAACCAATCGTAGTCGCCGTCGAGCGCGAGGCCGTTGGGAACCCAGAGGTGAAGAAGTTCGTGCGAGAGCACGCCGCCGAGTTGCGCGACGGCCGCGACCTTCGACGGCCACGCGCCCGTGACGATTGTCACCGTCTCGCCGCGCGTCTCGGCGCTCCACGTCTGCGCGGCCGCCGCGCGCGGGAAAGGCGTGACGATGACGGTCGCGCGTCTGCGTGGCGCGCCGCCGAACATCTTTTCATACTCCTTGAGGAGTTCGGCGACCGCCTCCGAAACTTCACCGTCGTCGAACGCCCACGCGCCCGTCACGGCGCTGGCGTAGAAGGCCGAGCCGGCGCGGCCGCGCACGCTTCGCAGGTCGCGCGCGACGAGAAAGACGACGTCCTCGGCGTCTTCGATTTGGTAATTGAGGGCGGCGGTCACGTTGTGGCCGGAGGTCACTTTCCAACCCGCCGGCAACTCTATCTTGACACTCGCTTGACGCGCGGGCAGAGGCAGCAAGTCGCCCAACATCAAAAGCCCGCGCTCGCGTGTGAGCCAAGAGACGTGCGCCGCGTTCGTCTGCGTCGTGGGCGGGTCAAGGTTGACCTCGTAGCGGAAACGGCTGGCGGGTCGCGCCGACTCGTACTCGCCGGGCGCGCGCTTCGTCAACGCGACTTCAGCGCCGCCTTCATCTAACAACACAAGGTTCTCGACGCGAGCGGCTAGCCCCAGCATGCCCGCGTAGGTGTTGCGGAACGACCAAGCGGTCGAGCCTTCGGCGCGCCGACCCTCGACGCGGACGCGCGGCGGCTCGATTGAGGCCAGCGTGATTTTCACGTCGAGCGATTGAGCGCGCGCGGACTCGGCCGCGAAGGAGGCCAAACACAGAAGGAGCGCGGCCGTCATCGAGCGCGTCGAAAACCTTTGCGCGCCTCGGCGTTTCGCGTCGGACGATTTGTGCTTTTTGGAGTCCCGCTTCAAGAGCATAGTCGAGTCGTGCGGTGGCGGAGAGCCTGCTAACCTTAGCATCATTTCCGGTCTTTGACGAAACGGCCTTCGGGTGCGCGACGACCGCCAAAAAGTTGAAATTTGCGGGAACGCAGGCCGCGCGCCGTCCGTAATTAAAATAAGCACCCAAGGGTCTTTAGCCGACGGAAGCGTTACGTTGACATTTCGCTTTGAGCGCCGATAAAATATGCGCCTTCTCCACGGGGTTTTCCCGGCAGTCGCCTCAATCGGCGGAAGGAATCGGCAGTGAGTCTCGTCAAAATCATCGTCATCACCATCGCCCTCATCCTGAGCATCCTCTTCTTCGGGCGGTTCTTCTTTTAGAACCGGCGGCATGGGCCTCGAACGCGCAGCGAACCTCGCGAGACACGCACGCCCGCGCCGCCCCGGCCTCCTGACCACCGCGCTCGCACCACTCCTCGCGGCCCTAATTTTCCACGCCCCGGCGTTCGCGCAAGACACTCCCACGCCCGCTGACTCAGGCGAAGTCGAGCGCGTCGAGACGAACCTCGTCACCGTCCCCGTCTTCGTCACCGACAAGCGCGGGCGACGGGTCGCGGGCCTCCGCGTCGAAGAGTTCGAGGTGCGCGACGAGGGCCGAACAGTCGAGCTTTCGTTTTTCGCCTCGGGCGCGGATCGCGTCGCGCTCCTTTTCCTGCTCGACGCCTCGGGCAGCGCCTCTCAAACTCTCGACGCTCAGCGCGAGGCCGCGCTCGCGCTCTTCGCGCGTTTCGGACGAGGCTCGCGCGTCGCCGTCAAACACTTTCAGGAGACCGTCGAAAGCACTCTCCCCTTCACCGCAGACCCGGCCTCGGCCCGCGATGGATTCCGCTTCAGCTCGTCGCCGAACGGGCGCACGGCCATCTTCGACGCCGCACTCATCGCCGCGCGCGGCTTCGGCCGTGACGCGCCTCAAGCCACCGAGCGGCGCATCGTCATTCTCATCAGCGACGGTCTCGACACGGCCAGCTCTGTGCCCGCCTCCGAGGCGATACGCGCGGCGCGCACCGCCAACGTCTCTTTCTACGTCATACATCTTCCGCTCTTCGCGCCGCGCGATGGCAGGCTCGCGCCGCGCCCGACCGCGAAGGGTTTTCGCGACCTCGCCGAAGACACGGGCGGGCGCTTCTTCACCGTCGGCGACGCGAGCGACGCGCTCAACCCGCGCGCGCGGCCTCGTCTCGACCCCGTCTTCGAGGCCATCGCCGAAGACTTGAGCGGGCAATACCTGCTCGGCTACTACCCGCCATCAAACGAGCGCACGATTAACCGTCGCATCGAGGTGCGGCTCGCCGCGCGCGCCCGGCGCGACCTGCGCGTGCGAACTTTACGTGACAGCTATCAATTACAGTGAGAGGCATGGACGAACAAAACGGACAGGGACTCAGGCGGATTCGGCGTGCGCTCTTAAGCGTCTCGGACAAGACGGGGCTGATTGATTTCGCGCGCGCGCTTCGCGGCTTCGGCGTCGAGATTGTCAGCACGGGCGGGACGGCTAAAGCTCTGCGCGAGGCCCGAATTGAAGTACGCGACGTGTCGGATGTGACCGGCTTTCCAGAGATGCTCGACGGCCGCGTCAAGACCTTGCACCCGCGCATACACGGCGCGTTGCTCGCCGTCCGCGACGACGCGGCGCACATGTCCGCGCTCGCGGAGCAGACCATCGAGCCGATTGACTTGGTCGTCGTCAACCTCTACCCGTTCGAGCAGACCATCGCGCGCGAAGGCGTGACGCCCGACGAGGCCATCGAGCAGATAGACATCGGCGGCCCTTCGATGATTCGCTCGGCGGCGAAGAATCACGCGG
>DASUNL010000482.1:0-27067 GCA_036277175.1 Pyrinomonadaceae bacterium
CCAGAAGCGCCTTCAACTGCCGCGTGTTCTCCGGCGTGTCGGCCGCCGCGTAGAGGAACGTGCTGGCGCGTCGTTCGGGCGCGAGCAACTCCGCGAAGTCGCCCGCGCGCGCCGCGCGTCGGCCCGCGAGCAGCGTCTCTATCTGCCCGTCGCGAATCTTAAACGTCTGCGCCAACTCTTCGGCCGCCTCGTCGTAGAGTCCGGCGGCGGCGAGCGCGGAGGCCAATTCGTAGTCGAGCGTCGGGAAGCGCCCGAGTGCGCGCGCTTCGCGGAGGACACCCACGGCGTCGAGCGGGCGGCGCGCGGCGAGCAACGCACGCCCGAGCGCGACGCGCGCCCAGACCCAACGGTAGCGCGGCTCAAGTCGGACGGCGCGCTCGGCCAGTTCCAACGCGCGCGCGCCCTCGCCGCGCGAAGAGAACCAGTAGGACGCGCCGACGAGCAGAGGCAAGTTCTCAGGCTGCGCCGCGAGCGCGGACTCAAGCTCGCGCTCGGCCTCTTCGCGCCGCCCCGACTCGAAGAGCGAGAGGACGAGTCCGGTGCGCGCGGCCGCGTCCGTCGCTTCGGCGGCGAGCAGCTCGCGGTAAAGCGTCGCGGCCTCTTCGGGCTTGCCGGTGGCGCGTCGCATGTCGGCGAGCGCGCGGCGGGCGGCCGTCGAGCGCGGGTCGAGCTCGACGGCGCGCGCGTACTCTGCGGCCGACTCTTCGAGACGCAGCGAGAGCCGAAGCGCCGCGCCCAACGCCTGACGCGCGGGGGCCGAGTCGGGCGCGAGACGCACGGCCTCGGCGGCGACGCGCGCGGCATCCTCGCTCAGCTCGACTCCCAAGTAGAACGAGGCCACGCCGAGCAGTCGGCGCGGGTTCTCCCTGACCCTCTCCTCGATGCGCCGCGCAAGCTCGACGCCCGCCTCGCGGTGGCTGCGCAGGTAGAGGTTCGCGGGCAGTTGCGCGACGACCGCCTCGAAGAGACGTTCGGACATCTCGGGCGCGAAGTCTGCGACCGCCTCGTTGAAATACTGTATCCCCTTCAGACTGTCGCCCGCGCTCAGACGCTCGTCGCCGAGCGCGGCGCGCGCGCCGACCAGAAGCTCGCGCGCGCGTAAAGTCGATTCGCTTCGCGGGTGCGCGGCGACGAACGCCGACAGGCGCTCCACTCTTTCGCCCACCGGCAGCTTGACGACCTCGTCCAGCTCAGCCTTGAGCGTCGCCTCGTCCTCCGCGACCGCCGCCGCTTCGCCGCCCGCCGCAGCTTCGCCCGCGCGCTTCGCATCCTTCTTCGCCGCGTCCCTTTCACCGGCACGCGCGCGCGCCGCACGAGTCGCGCGTGACGGCGACGGCGACGGCGTCGCTTCACCTTGCGCGGCGGGCGTCGCGCCTTCCTGCGCGGGCGGCGCGTCCTGCTGACGCGCAGACGCCGTCACGACGACGACGAGGACGCAAGCGCACGCGAACAGGGCGGCCGCGCGCGTGAGACTCTTAATCTTCCGTAACTTCATCAATCAACTCTCCTACTTGATAGCTTCGATAAGCACGCGGCCCACGGCGTTGCTCGGCGTCTCGGCGCGCAGGAGCGCGGCCAGCGTCGGCGCGATGTCGGCGGGCGTCGCCGGCTGCGCGTAACGGCCGGGCGTTAAGCCCCCGCCCATGATCATGAGCGGCACGTGCGTGTCGTATGAGTAAGGGGAGTAGTGGTCGGCCGTGTAGGTGACGACGAGGACGAACGACTGCGGGACGACGACCGCGTCGCCGCTTCTGAGCATGTGGAAGCCGTGGAGCACACGGCGCGCGATTGCGTCCGCGGGCGAGACGGCCCCGCGCTCAAGCTGCGTGCGCGTAAAGCAGCGCGCCATCCCTTCGACACGCAAAGCGCCCTCGCACGCGGCGCGCTCGGCGTCGGCGCGCGAGACGCGGTCGCGCCGCAGGGCTTCGAGGTTGAGATAGACGTTGCCATTCTTCGGCGTGTATTCGAGCAGGTAGTCGTCCGCGCGCCCGGCCGCGTCGTTCGGCGCGAGTCGCTGCGCGAGCCCTTCCTTTATCTTCGTCCGAATCTCTTCCTGCTTGACGCGCACGCCCGGCAAGTTGAGCGACGCCGAGTGTTCCGGAATCGGCGCGACGCCGTGGTCGGCCGTAAACGCGACGACCGTGTTGCGGAGTCCGACGCGCGCATCGACGAAGTCGAGGAGCGCCCCGATTTGCCTGTCGACACGGAGCACGCCGTCCATCGCCTCGTGACTGTAAGGGCCGTAGCGGTGGCCGATGTAGTCGTTGGCTGAAAAGCTGACCGAAAGGACATCTGTGTCCGCGTCCGCGCCGAGCGACTCGTTCGTGATGACTTCCTTGGCGAAGTCGACGAGGATGTCGTTGGCGAACGGCGTGTAGGGAAGCTCCGAGTAGAAGGCTCGGCTCGGCCGCTCGGCCCCGCCAGTCAAGGTGTGCGGGAAGACGTTGCGCGTGCCGCCGGCCGTGCCCTTCTCCCACGGCGCGTCGTCCGCGCCCGCGCGGCGCGCGTACTCGGCCTCGGCCAAGAGTCTTTCCCAACGCGCGCCGAAGTATCTGTCCGAGGGGCGCGCGGAGTTAAAGCGCACGACCCACGCGGGCAGCTCGTTGAAGTAGTAGCTGCTCGAAACCATCGCGCCGTTCTGCGCGCTCAGCCAGTAGGCGGCCGTTGCGTTGCGGCCCGCAGGCAACATCGCGCCGCGATCCTTGACCGAGACGCCGACGACCTTCGAGCGCCCGGCCGACGCGATGCGCAGCTCGTCGCCCAAGGTCGCGGCGAGAAGCCGTCGCGGACTCGCGCCCTGCTCCGCGTCGCCCCCGCCGAGAACGCGCGCCGACTCGTCCAGAGTGTTCAGGACGCGGCGGCCTCCATCGCCGCGCGCGTTGCGCTCGTACCACTCGTTGCCGACGACCCCCGTCTCCGAAGGCCACGCGCCCGTCAGCATCGTCGCGTGTCCGGGCGCGGTCTCGGTCGGGACGTGGTCGTAGTTGGCGTTGGCCCACGACGCGCCCTCGCGCATCATGCGGCGCAGGCCGTTCGGCGCGAAGAGGTCGCCGAAGCGCTCGACGTAGTCGTAGCGGAACTGATCGACGGCGATGAAGAGGACGAGGCGCGGCCTCTGCCATTGGGCGTTGGAGGGGCGCTGTTGCGCGGCGTCGCGGCGGCCCTGCGGCGCGACGGCCGAGGTGTTGGCGAGCGTGAAGAGGAGCGCGAGGAGAGCGGCCGAGGCGCGTCGCGCGCGTCCGTGTGTGTGGCTTCTGTTGTTCATGCGATTCGAAGGGGCGTGAACTTCTCTTCGGGTTGATTAAAGGTGAACGAGCGGGCATCATAACATCGCCGGGCGCGGAGGCGCGAGCGCGACCGCCGCACGGTATCCTCAAAAATCTTCCCCGAGGCGCAAGTATTTTGGACGAGTTCGAGCAGGAGTTGAACGAGCGTCTCGCGGCCGCGCAGGAGCGCGCGCGCGTGTCGGGCCGCAACGACGTGGCCGACTACCTACTCCTGCGCGCCGCCAACGACACGGTGCGCGCCGAGTCGGTCGCGTGGCTCGTCGAAGCCTTCATGGCCTTGGCGGGCGAGGCGAACCGCGCGGGCGCGAGCGTCGGCCTCGCGCGCGACGAGGCGCACCGCTTCCGCGTCGGCAACTCCACGATGGTCGGCACGCGGCTCGTGCTCTCGAACGGCGTGCGGCGCGTGACGGTCGAGGCCGGGTGGCCGCGCACGCCGCGCGACGGCATCGTGCGCGGCGGCGGACTCGCCTGCGCGCGCGTCACACACTTCGGCGACGCCTCGGCCGGCGCGGAGTTCCTGCTCATCACCCCCGACGAAGACTTGCCGCGCTGGCTCGTCCTCGAAACGACGGGCGCGCGCTCGCCGCTCTCCGAAGAACACCTCCGCCGACACCTCTCCAAACTCCTCGGCCTCTAAATCTCAAACGACAAACAACGCGCTCAAACGCCAGAGCTAGCGTCTACTCCGCGACGCTCGTCACTTCTTCTCGACACTTGCGCTGCACGAAATGCGTCGGCCGCGCGCCGTAAATCGTTGAGGCCCGCAGTGGCGCGTCCTTCATGCGAAAGTCCCGGCGCGCGTCTTTCCCTTTTCGTTTCAACGAGACAGCGGCGCGCGCCGCGTCGCGGCACAACGGTTGCCGACGCGCCACGTCGGAATAGTCGCTCTCGGAATTCCCCGGACGGACGCGACCCCCAACACGGCACACGGACGGAGTTCGGCCAAGTCGTCACCCGACGACGACGCCGCAGTCTCGTTCAGCCGCCGGAGAGAATTTTAAGGAGACAAGACAGATGACCAACCGACGCAACTTGCTTTTCAGTTTCGCCGCCGCCCTGCTCTTCGCCCTCGTCTCGACGGCCCACGTCTCGGCGCAAGAGCCTTGGTGGCGCGGCGGCAATGACCGCCGCGACGACGGCTATCGCCGCTCGGGCTACCTGAGCGAACAGCAGCGCCGCTTCTTGCGCGACACGGCCCGCCGCATCAACGACCGCAGCCGAAGCTTCCAACGCAACCTCGACCGCGCACTCGACGCGAGTCGCCACGACGACACGCGGCGCGAAGACCGCGTCAACGACGAGGTGCGCGAGTTCCGCGAAGCCGCCGAGCGTTTCCGCGAGCGCGCGGGCGACGACCGCGACCTGAGCCGAAGCGTCGGCGAGGCGCGCACGCTCTTGCAGACGGCGTCGCGCATCGACCGCGTCGTCTCGCGCCTGCGTCTCGACGCGCGCACGCGCTCCGACTGGCAGCAGATTCGCGCCGACCTGCGCACCGTCGCGGACATCTACAACCTGCGCACGGGCGACTTCGACAACGACCGCGACGGACGCGGACGCGGTCGCGGTCGCGGCAGCAACAACGGCAACTGGCGCTGGCCCTTCTAAGCGGGCGCGGCCGACAACACGACGACACGCTGCTTTCACGGCGGACGCGCCGCGCACAAGCAGCGCGCGGGCGGCGCGGCGGAGGGGTCGCGCCGCCCTTCTTTTGTGCGACAATGTCGCGCATGTCGGACGAGACGCGCGCGGGCGGAAAGGGTCGGCTCTACGTCGTCGCCACGCCCATCGGCAACCTTGAAGACATCACGCGGCGCGCTCTGCGCGTGCTCGGCGAGGTCGACCTCGTCGCTTGCGAGGACACGCGGCGCACGCGCGGGCTGCTCGAACACTTCCAACTCAAGACGGCGCTACTCAGCTATCACGAACACAACGAACGCGCGCGCGCCGAAGAGCTAATCGCGCGCCTCAAACGCGGCCAGACGATAGCGCTCGTCTCGGACGCGGGCACGCCCGCCATCAGCGACCCCGGCTTTACGCTCGTGCGCGCGTGCGTCGAGGCCGGCATCGAGGTCGTGCCCGTCCCCGGCGCGTCGGCCCTCGTCGCGGCGCTCGCGGCGTCGGGCCTTCCGACCGACGAGTTCTACTTCGGCGGCTTTCTCCCGGCGCGCGCGCAGGCCCGCCGCGCGCGGCTCGCCGCCCTGCGCGACATTCCCGCCACGCTCGTCTTCTACGAAGCGCCGCACCGCATCGCGCACCTGCTCGCCGACGCGCGCGAGGTTCTGGGCGAGCGTCGCGCGGCGGTCGCGCGCGAGCTGACGAAGATGCACGAGGAGTTCGCGCGCGGGACTTTGAGTGAGTTGGTAGAGCGTTTCGCGGGCGAAGGCGCGGCGCGCGGCGAGTTCGTGCTCGTCGTTGACCGGGAGGTGATTGAGGCGGAAGGCGCGGGCCGTGAAGTCGGGGCGGAAGGAATCGCCGAGCGCGTCGCGGCGTTCGAGGCCGAGGGACTTGACCAGCGCGCGGCGCTCAAGCGCGCGGCGCGCGAGTTGGGCATGAGCCGCGACGAGGCTTACCGCCGTCTGGTCGAAGAGCGCGCGAGGAAGAAATCCTAGCGTGGCGCGTTGAAGAAATTCTTGTGCGTTGAAGAAATTTTTAAGAGGCTTGCTGACCGACGGAGACTTGCTGAACGGCGTCGGTAGCTTACTTACTTTGCGTTCGTCGGTAGCTTAACGATTCGCGTTAGAGGTTTACCGTCTCGCGTCAGTCGCTTGAAGTTTAGTGGCTCGCGCAGGTCGCTCATTGATTCGCTTCGGCCGCCTTGAATTGCGCGACCTCGTCGAAGGTGACGTGCTCGATGGCCCAACGCTTGCCGTCGTAGCGGAGCGTGGCCTTGCCCTCGCGCGTCGCCTCGGAGTCGAGGCCGAGCATGGAAGCGTTCTTGCGCGCCGCGTCGCTCATCGCGGCGTGCTCGCCGCTGCGCACGTCGAAGTGTCGGCCGAGCGCGTTCGGCTTCCACTTCCAAGTGAACTCGACGGTCGAAAGCTCGTAGACTCCCGGCGTCGTCGGATAGACCCTCTTCACTTCCAGAAACTCGCGCTCGCCCACAGGCACGGCCCACACGCGCGCGCCCGCGTCCTTCGCCCGCGCGCCGAGCTTCGGCTCAAACGTCTTCCACCCGGCCGACTCCCTGCGCCCCTCTTCCGTCAGCTCGACGCGCGTGACCTCGGCCCAAAACAACTGCGTCTCGGTCACCTTATCCTCTTGGCCGACGACCGACTCGCCCGTCCCGCCCACAGGCTTGGCCGTCCGCACGCGCACCAGTCCAAGCTCGCGCAAGACGGGGACGGCCGGGCCTGTGTGTCCTTCGACTTGTTCGGCGAGGGCGAAGGAGACAGGCGCGTTGAACGAGTCGGACTGCCGTATGAGTTCGGCCTGAAACTCTCCGGCGCGGCTTCCGCCGAACGTGCCCGCCGCGTAGAGCACGCCCGCGATTGAGAGTAAGAGGACGAGCGCGGCCGCCGCCTTCATCTTCCACGACGGCAGCAGCGCGGCGAGGAAAGAGCGTTCGACTTCGGGGCCGGGCAGCGGCGCTTCGCGCGCGTGCTTGCGGCAGAGCGTGCAGAAGTAGCCCTTGAACTCCGTCCCGCAGAACGAGCAGACGCGCGAAGTCTCCCCGGCCGGCGCGGACATCGCGGGGTCGCTTGCGCCATCGGCCGCCGCATCCAACTTGACCTCTTCGAGCAGGGCGAGCAGCTCGCCGCAGCGTTTGCACTCGCCGTCCTCGACCCAGTTGATAAGCCCGCACCGGGCGCACTTCACGCTGTTCATAGGTTCACCGTCACTCTTTTGGAATTCGCCCGGAAGGCTGGCGGGGCTTCGTGCTGCCGGGTCGTTTGAAAGGCTGGACTCTCGAAGTCTCTGCCGAAAGGTCGCGCGCGTGAGGTGGGCGGCGCGCCTCCCTCAAACAGTATAGAGACGCGCCCTCGCGCGCGGCAAGACTTTTTTCCGCCGCAGAGGGCGCGCGCCTCCGACTTTTACGCCTGCTGGACGGCCTGTATGAGGCGGCCGAGCGAGTCTTTGGCGTCGCCGTAGAGCATGCCCGTGACGGGCTTGAAAAAGAGTGGGTTCTCCAGTCCGGAGAAGCCGCGACCCTTGCCGCGCTTAAGCACGACGACCGAGCGCGCGCGGTCAACTTCGAGAATGGGCATCCCGGCAATCGGACTCTGCGGGTTGTCGCGCGCGTCCGGGTTGACGACGTCGTTCGCGCCGATGACGACGGCCACGTCCGTCGAAGGGAACTCGTGGTTAATCTGCTCAAGCTCGTAGAGCGATGAATAAGGCACGTTGGCCTCGGCCAAGAGGACGTTCATGTGACCGGGCATGCGGCCCGCGACCGGGTGGATGGCGTACTTGACGGTGACGCCTCGCTCTTCGAGCGCGTTGGCGAGTTCGCGGACGACGTGCTGCGCCTGCGAGGTCGCCAGCCCGTAGCCGGGGACGATGACGACCTGCTTGGCGTAGGCCAACTGCACGGCCACGTCCTCGACGTTTATCTCGCGCATGTCGCCCTGCGCGCCCTCCGACGCCGCGTCGTCTTTGACGCTCCCGAACGCGCCGAACAAGACGTTCGTTATCGAGCGGTTCATCGCGCGGCACATCAAGATAGAGAGGATGAAGCCGGAGAAGCCGTCGAGCGTGCCCGCGATGATGAGCACCTTGTTGTCTAAGACGAACCCGGTCGCGGCCGCCGCCAGCCCCGCGTAGGAATTCAAAAGTGACATCACGACCGGCATGTCGGCCGAGCCGATGGGTAGCACGAGCATGACGCCGAACAGGAACGCGAGCCCGAGCATCGAGTAGAAGGCCGCGTCCGCGCCGGGATTAAAAAGCATGTAGACGAAGAGCACGATGGCGGCCGCGAGCAGCATCATGTTGAAGACGTTCTGCCCGCGAAACGTCATCGGCGTGCCGCGCACGAGTCCCTGCAACTTGGCGAAGGCGACGAGGCTGCCCGTCGTCGTCAGAGCGCCGAGCATGACCTCGAAGTTAATCGCGCCCATCTTGACGCCTTCGAGCTCCGCGCCGTGGCGCATGTACTCGGCGACGCCGACGAGCGCGGCGGCGAACGCGCCGAAGGCGTGCGACAACGCGGTGCGCTGCGGCATCGCCGTCATCGGAACCCAGTAGGCCATCGCGCCGCCGACCAAGCCGCCGATGATGAGCCCCAAGATGATTAGCTCGTAGCTGACGATGTCGAGGTGGAGGAGCGTGCCGACGATGGCTAAGAGCATCCCGAACTCGGCCAGATGCATGCCGCGCTTCGCCGTCTCGGGGTGGCTCAAGCCTTTGAGGCCGAGTATGAAGAGGATGCCGGCGGCGAGGTACGTGAACTCGATGAAGTAGAATCTCATCTGCTCTTCCTTAAGCCTTCAGCTCTTTCTTCGCGTCCTTCGCCTCGGGCAGACCTTTGCGCTTGAACATGCGGAGCATGCGGTCGGTAATCATAAATCCGCCGACGACGTTAATCGTCGCGCAGGTGACGGCGACGAACCCGAGCACGGTGCTCAAGGGGTAGCCGAGCACACGCACGGCGTCGTGCCCCTCGGAGCCCGCGATGACGATTGACCCGACGAGCGAGATGCCCGAGATGGCGTTGGTCGCCGACATCAGTGGCGTGTGCAGAAGCGGCGGCACGCGCGAGATGACCTGATAGCCGAGGAACGCCGCCAGCGCGAACACGTAGAGCGCGGCGATGAGTGCTTCCGGTTTCACTTCATAACCTCCCGACTCTTCAATTATTGTTTCGCCGCTTCGAGCGCGGCGGCGACGCGCGGGTTGACGACCGCGCCCCCGTGCGTGACGCAAGAGGGGCCGACCACGTCGTCCGTGAGGTCAACTGTGAGTTGTCCGTCTCTGACGAGGAGGCCGAGGAAGCTCGTCGCGTTGCGCGAGTAGAGTTGGCTGGCGTGGACGGGCACGGTCGCGGGCAGGTTTAGGGGCGTCAGAATCGTCACGCCGTTGCTCGACTCGACCTCCTCGCCGGGACGACTCAAGGCGCAGTTGCCGCCCGTCGCGCCCGCGAGGTCGACGACGACCGAGCCGCGTCGCATCCCCGCGACCGCGTCCTCCGTGAGTAGCAAAGGCGCGGGCCTGCCGGGCACTTGCGCCGTCGTGATGACGCAGTCGGCGGTGCGCGCGTGCTTGGCGATGAGTTCGCGCCCGCGCTGCATCGCCTCTTCGCTCAGCTCCTTCGCGTAGCCGCCCTTGTCCTCGGTCTCGATGCCGCCGAGGTCGACTTCGAGAAACGTCGCGCCGAGCGAGCGCACCTGCTCTCCGGCGGCCGCGCGCACGTCGTAGCCTTCGACGACCGCGCCCAAACGTCGCGCCGTCGCAATCGCTTGCAGCCCCGCGACGCCCGCGCCGAGGACTAGCACGCGCGCCGGAGGCACTGTCCCGGCCGCCGTCATCAGCATCGGGAACATGCGCGGCAGACGCTCGGCCGCCATCAGCGCCGCCTTGTAGCCGGCGACCGTCGCCATCGACGAGAGCGCGTCCATCGCCTGCGCGCGCGTGATGCGCGGGACGAGTTCCATCGAGAACGCGGTCAGGCCACGCTCGGCGAAGGGCCACATCGCCGCCGGCTCGTCCAAGGGGCGCAGGAAGCCGAGGACGACCGCGCCGGGTTTTAGAAGTCCCGCCGTATCGGCCGGAGGGCGGTTGACCGTAACGAGGACGTCCGCCTCCGCCAGCACCGCGTCGCCGCCGGAGAGGACGCGCGCGCCGGCCGCCTCGTAGTCGGCGTCGGCCGCGCCGGCATGAAGGCCCGCCCCGCTCTCGACGAGGACGTGCGCGCCGAGCGCCGCGAGCTTGCGCGCCGACTCGGCGACGAGCGCGACGCGCGCCTCCCCCGGCTGTGTCTCTCGCAACACCGCGATGTTCATCTAACGCTCCTTCGACTCGGACGTGTGGGTTCGACCTGCGGCGGGAATCCTTGCATGCGCGGCGCAGTATAACACCAGCCCAGCCCCGCGCCTCAAGACCGTTTTCTCGGCCCGCGCACGCCCCTCACCTACTTGCGAAACCTGCCCGCGCGCATTTATAATTCGTCCCGCGTTAAGGCGCTATGGTGTAGTTGGTTAACACGCCGCCCTCTCAAGGCGGAGACCGCGGGTTCGAGCCCCGCTAGCGCTGTTCCCAACCTTAAAGCGATGAAACAGAAGGGGACGCCGGCACTCAAACCGGCGTCCCCTTGCTGTCTTTAGCTCTGCTGTCAAACGCGCCGCTTGATTACTTGTCCCGCGTCCCTTGCGCCGCGCTCGCGGTGTTGAGGTGCTTGTCGAGGAAGTCGAGGATGGCCTTGTTGGCGCGCAGCTCGTTGGCCTTCTTCGTGAAGCCGTGCCCCTCGTCGTCGAAGACGACGTACTCGACCGTGACGCCGTTTCGCTTGACGGCCTCGACGATTTCGTCCGACTCGACCTTGATGACGCGCGGGTCGTTCGCGCCTTGGAGGACGATGAGCGGCCGTCGAATCTTGTCGGCGTGGAAGAGCGGCGAGATGGCGCGCAGGTTCTCCAAGTCCTTCTCCTTCGACGGGTCGCCCAACTCTCGGTAGAAGGTCTTGCGGAACGACTCCCAGTAGGGCGGAATCGATTGCAGCGTCCGCACCCAGTTCGAGACGCCGAAGATGTTGACGCCGACGGCGAACTCTTCGGGCTTAAACGCGAGCGCCGCCAAGACCATGTAACCGCCGTAGGAGCCGCCCATGATGCCGATGCGCTCCGGCTCGACCCACCCGCGCGTCTGCAAAAACTTCTTCGCCTCGACCACGTCCCAAAGTGGCTCGCGCCCGTGCCGCCCGTCGTCGGCCGAGAAGAAGGTCTTGCCGTAACCGCTTGAGCCTCGGTTGTTGACGTCGATGACCGCGTAGCCGTGATTGACGAGAAACTGCACGCGCGCGTTGTAGCCTTTGCGCGCCTGTCCGCCCGGCCCGCCGTGGACGGAGACGACGGCCGGAACTTTCTGCGCCGCGCTCGCGCCGTGCGGCCGGTAGAGGATGGCCGGAATCTCCGTCCCGTCGAAAGACTTGTAGCGGACGACCTCGGCCTCGACCAAATCGGCCGGGTCAATCTCCGGGTTCAAAGTGTTCGTCAGCCTCGTCGCCTTGCGCGTCTGGAAGTCGTAGACGTAGAGGTTCGAGGGCGAGCGGTCGCCGTTGTGATAGAAGGCCATCAGGCGCTCGCTCGGCGAGATGGAGACGCCGGTGATGTCGCCGTCGGGAAGCTTTGGAAGTGGGACGAGCTTGTCGGTTCGCGTGTCGCGGATGCGTATGACGGTGCGCGCGTCCTCGTTGGTCGCCGTGACGCGGTAGCGTCCGTTGCGTGAGAAGTAGGTGAACATCACGTCCCAAGGGTGCTTCTCGACCGTCTCGGTTTTGCCCGTCCGCAGGTCGTAGCGCGCGACGTACTGAAACTCGCTGCCCGCGTCGGTCAGGTAGTAGAGATACTTCGACTCGGGGTCGAAGACTTCGGGGGAGTGGTTGACTTCGCCGTTGTGCGGCGTGATGTGTTTGAGCTGTTTGGCGAAGAGGTCGTAGATGTAGATGTCGGCGTCGGAGGCCGAGACGCCGGGCCTCTGGAGGGCGATGTAGTTGCGGTCGTTCGAGATGTCCGCGACCTCGAACCCGGTCTCGTCCTTGTAGATGAGACGGGGCGTCATCGTGGCGATAGTCATCTCGAAGACGTCGAAGAAGCGCGCGTCGCGCTCGTTCGTCGAGTAGTAGAAAGACTTGCGGTCGCGATTCCAGCCGAGGAAGCGGGCCTTGACGCGGTCGCCCGGCGTCAGGTCGCGCTCGCGCCCCGCCTCGTCGCGCAGGTAGATGTGACTGTTCTCGTTGCCGCCGCGGTCGTAGGTGTAGAGGAAGCGCGCGTCTTCGGGGAAGTAGGAGACGACGTAGGTGCTCTCCTTCTTCGAGTCGGTGAGCGCGCGCGCCTCGCCGCCCGCGACCGGCACGGAGTAGACGTTGAAGATGCCGCTCCGGTTGCTGTGAAAGAGGACGCTCCGCTCGTCGGGCGAAAACGAGCTTCCGCCGACGCGCACCGTATTCATGAACTGCTCGATGGTGTAGCGTTTGACGTCGCGCGGCGCACTGGCTTGTGTCGCGCGTTTTTGTTTGCCGCCGCCGCTCGCGCTCTGCCGCGTCTGCGCGTGCGCGCCGGAGGCCGCGAGCGCGAGGAGCGCGGCGAAGAGAATCGAGGCGGCGCGTCTCGCCTTGGCGGTCGCGTTCGTTGGTAGGGTCGAATCGTTCGTTGTCATCGAAGTGAGTTCCTTTCGGCCGGGGGCGCGGGTCGAAGTCTTTTGACGTGGCTGATGAAGTCGTGTCGCCGGGCTTTTGTTTAGACGTCGAGCCGGCGTCGAAAGTTCCGAGGGCGAACGTGCGCGCGGACGCTCAGGCCGGCTCGCGCTCGCAGTAGAGGAGGACGACGTCGCGGTACGCGCCGCGCTTCCAGTAGCGGCGCGGGATGCGCCCGGCCTCCTTGTAGCCCGAGCCTTTGAGCATCCGCAGAGACGCCGTGTTCTCCGAGAAGACTTCGGAGAGGAGCATCCGCAGGCCCAAGACCTCGAAGGCGTAGCGCGTGCGCAGGCGCGAGGCGTCGCGCCCGAAGCCGCGACCGCGAAACTCCGCGTCGCCGATGATCGTGCCCGTCTGCGCCGTCTGGTGTCGCCAGTTGATGACATGCAAGCCGGCCAGCCCGATGTGCTCGGAGCGGTCGCGCGTCTCGACGGCGAGGACGATGTCGGACGGGGCCTGCGACGGCTGCGCCATCCTGTCGAAGAACTCTTCTTCGGCGAGGCGCGACAGTGGCAGGTCGCCCATCAGGGTCGTTTCCGTCACCTCCGGGTCGTTGACCCAACGCAGACAGTTTTCGAGGTGGCGCTCCTTCTCCAAAGGAACGAGCCGCACCAACTCGCCTTCCCAACCGTAACCCATCCTCTTCGCACCTCCCGCGCGGACGAATGTACAGCATCGCGGCGACTGTTGACAGCTTTTCGATTAGTGACGGCGCTCTTCCCGAGAACTTCCCCGCGCGGCCGACTCTTCAGACGTTGACGGCCGCCTCGACGCGGTCGCGGCCCGACTCCTTGGCGTGGTAGAGGGCGACGTCGGCGCGCGCGATCATGTCGTGGGCCGACTCGCCGCCGAGCATTTGGGCCGCGCCGAGCGAGAGCGTGAGCGGGAAGACGCGCTCGCCGTCGCCGTAGAGGCGGGCCGAGGCCGCGAGGCGAATCTTCTCGCCGAGCCAGAGCGCGCCGTCGAGATTCGTCTCCGGCGCTAAGACGAGAAACTCCTCGCCGCCGTAGCGGCAGACGACGTCCGATGCGCGCACGGCGTCGGTCAGAACTTTCGCCACCTGCATCAGGGCGGCGTCGCCCGCCGCGTGGCCGTAAGTGTCGTTGACGTGTTTGAAGTGGTCGATGTCGATCATCAGACACGAGAGCGCGCGGCCGTAGCGCCGGGCCTCGGCCTGCTCGTGCTGCAAAGACCTCTGAAGGCCGTAGCGATTGAGCAGTCCCGTCAGGGCGTCTGACATCGACATCTCGCTCGCGGCCTCGGCGCGGCGTCGGGCCTCGTCGGCGCTGTCGCGCAGGTCGTCGCGCTCGCGCTTCAGGCGAATCGCGACGCGGACGCGCGCGATGAGTTCCTCGGCGCGGAAGGGTTTCGAGATGTAGTCGTTGCCGCCGGCGGCGAGGCCGTTGACTTTCGTCTCCATGTCGTCGAGCGCGGAGAGGAAGATGACGGGGATGTCGCGCGTCGAGGCGTCGTCCTTGAGCAGGCGGCAGGCTTGGAGGCCGTCGAGGATTGGCATCATCACGTCGAGGATGATTAAGTCGGGCTGCAACGCGCGCGCGCGCTCGACGGCCTCACGCCCGTCCTCGGCGGTGTGGATTTTGTAGTCCTCCCACTCCAAGCGCCGCTTGATGAGCGCGAGGTTAACCGGCTCGTCGTCGGCGACGAGGATGAGTGGGCGGCGCTCGTGTCCGTCTGGGTGCACGTCGGGCCTTTCGACCTTTAACTCTGGCCTCATAAACCTTTCGCGCGGCGCGGCGCGCTCGTGCGGCCGACGCCGTAGGACGCAGTTATCCTGAGATTCGTGAGGTCAAGGGACAAGGGGGCTTCCGGAGGCGAGGGCCGTTCGTCGGATGTTGGCGCTCCGTAGACTAATCTTAAAATAGAAACGGCCCGGACGGCAAAGTTTTGCGGGCGAGGAAAGCTTGCGCCGGGGGCGGCCCGCCTGTGATAAGCTCTCGCGCGGTTCGACGGCCGGCTGATGACACGCGAAAGGACGGCGAGCGTATGCGGCGACGTGAAGGTGACGGCTGCCCCGTGTCGGGCGCGCTCCAAGTGGTCGGCGACAAGTGGACGATGCTCGTCGTGCGCGAGCTGACGGGCGGCGCGCGGCGCACGACCGAGCTGATTACGGCGCTCCACCCCATCAGCAGCCGCACGCTCGTCGGCCGCCTGCGCGACATGGAGCGCGACGCTCTCATCGAGCGGCGCAACTTGGGCGGCAGCCCGCCGCACGTCGAGTACCTCCTGACCGAGCGCGGGCGTCTGCTCGTCCCCCTGCTCGACGCGCTGCGTGAGACGGGCCGCGCGCTCGACTGTAACGAGTGCGACGACCGCCTCGCGCGCCTCGGCTCGTTCTGCGAGGCTTGCCCGCGCGCCGACGCTCAGGCGTCACCCGCGCCCGCTTCGGCGCGAGAGCAGAACGCGCCGCGCCCCTCACGCCGCGAGCGCACGGACGACTCCATCGTCCTCCTCTGAGCGCGCACGCCCCCGAACGCCTCGGCCCGCCCGCGTCCGAAATCTCGGACGCGCGTCCAGCCCACGCCGCGCGATTTTTATTCTCGCCCGCCCGCCGCGCAAACGCGCCCCGCGCCCGCGCGCATCTGACTTGCTGTTCACCGCCGCGCGTACTTTTAAGTTCAGGAGCAATTGATGAAGCACTCTTCGCTGTTTACTCTCGCCTGCTCGCTCACGCTCGTCTGCGTCGCCGTCGGTTCGGCCGCGCTCGCGGGCGACCGCGAAGAGCGTGCGCCGAAGCGTGTTGACCGCGCGGCGGAGTTACAGGCGGTCGTCCGCACGGAGCGCGCGTTCGCGAAAACCTCTTCCGAGAAGGGAACGCGCGCGGCCTTCCTCGTCTTCATCGCCGACGACGGCGTGCTCTTCCGCCCCGGCCCCGTCAACGGCCGCGAGTTTCTCACGGCGCAGCCCGAGCGCGCGGGGCTGCTCGCGTGGGAGCCGACTTACGCCGACGTTTCGCGCGCCGGAGACATGGGCGTGACGACCGGCCCTTGGGAGTTTCGCGCCAAGCGCGAGGACGAGCGCGCCGCCGCGCACGGGCAGTTCATGACCGTCTGGGGAAAGCAAACGGACGGCGCTTGGAAGTTCCTTATCGACACGGGCATCTCGCACGACGCGCCCGCCCACGCGCCGCCCTCGCTCAGCTTCGCCTCCGACTTCCGACAGAACACCGACCGCGACAAACTCGACCACGACTCGGTCTCGCTTGAGCGCAATCTCCTCAAGCTCGAACGCGAGTTCTCAAAGGCTTCGTCCGACGACGCGGTCAAGGCGTTCGAGCTTTACGCCGACACGGACGCGCGCCTTTTGCGCGAGGGACACTTCCCCGCGACCACGCGCGACGCCGCGCGCAAGCTCCTCCCTCCACGGACGCACTCACTCACTTGGGAGCCGACGGCCGCGCGCGCCTCGCGCTCCGGCGACCTCGCCTACACCTACGGCACGTATGAGCTGAAAACGTCTTCGTCAATCGCCGAGCGCGGCCACTACACGCGCGTCTGGAAGCGCAAGCCGGATGGCCGCTGGCGTTTCCTCATCGACGTACTCAACCCTCTGCCAACGAAGTGAGGGCAAAAGGGAGAGGGCCGTTAATCGTAAATCGTAAATCGGAAGAGCCTGTCTTTCACGATTCACGACTCACGATTGACGATTCACGATTAACGGCTCGCTTCCTTTTGCCTTTGCCCCCCTTTCCCTTTAACCTCTTTCGCCGTATGACGAAGCGCGCCCAAGGCGGCGGCGCGACGCGGCGCTCCGTGAAGATTCTGGTCGTCGCCGTGAGCGTGCTCTTCGCGCTCGCGTTGGCGGAGGTCGTGTTGCGCGTCGCCGGCTACTCCTACCCGGTCTTCTACACGACGGACGCGGCGCGCGGCTACGCGCTCAAGCCCGGCATGGAGGGTTGGTACAGGAAAGAAGGCGAGTCTTACGTCCGCATCAACTCCGACGGCCTGCGCGACCGCGAGCACGCGCTCGAGAAGCCGCCGAACACTCTGCGCGTCGCCGTCGTCGGCGACTCCTACGCCGAGGCCTTGCAGGTCGAGCAGGAGGCGGCCTTCTGGTCGGTCGCCGAAAGACTCTTGCGCGAGTGCCCCGCGCTCGCGGGGCGTGAGGTCGAGTTCATCAACTTCGGCGTCTCCGGCTACGGCACGGCGCAGGAGCTAATCACTTTGCGCGAGCGCGTCTGGACTTACGCGCCCGACGTGGTACTGCTCGCCTTCACGACCAACAACGACATCACCGACAACTCGCGCGCGCTCAAACGCACCGACGAGATTCCCTACTTCGTCCGACGCGACGGCCGACTCGTCCTCGACGACTCTTTCAAAGAGACGAGCGCCTTTCGCCTCCGCGACTCCGCGCTCAACCGCGCGGCCAAGTGGGTGCGCGACCGCTCGCGCGTCATACAGCTCGGCCATCAGGCGCACGGCGCGATAAAAACTTTCATCGCCTCGCGTCACGCCGCTCCATCAACAAACGCAGCGACGGCAGGCGGCACAACTAACGACTCGAACAGCGCGCACGACGCCGCGCGCGGCGCAAGTGATAACGCGAACGGCACAACTAACAACGCGAACGGAGCGAGTGTTAATGCTAACGGCGGCGGCGCGGCCGCGCTCGAAGAGGTCGGCATCGACAATCTCATCTACCGCGAGCCGAAGGACGCCATCTGGGAGGAGGCTTGGGCCGTGACCGAGGATCTTCTGAAGACGATGCGCGCGGAGACCGAGGCGCGCGGCGCGCGCTTCCTCGTCGTGACGACGAGCAACGCCGTGCAGGTCGTCCCCGACCCGGCCTTGCGCGAGCAGTTCATGCGCCGCGTCGGCTCCGCAGACCTCTTCTACCCCGACCGCCGCGTCAAATCGCTCGGCGAACGCGAAGGCTTCCGCGTCCTCAACCTCGCGCCCGCTCTGCGCGACTACGCCGACGAGCACCGAGTCTTTCTTCACGGCTTCGGCCCGAGCGTCGGGCGCAACGGACACTGGAACGCGGACGGCCACCGCGTCGCCGGTCAGCTCGTCGCCCAAGAACTCTGCGCGATGCTCTCGAACTAAAACAGTGTCATGCTCTCCGACCGAAACAGTGTTATGACTCAGGGCGTCACCATCTACACCGTCGGCCACGGCCGGCATCCGTTCGAGCACTTCCTGTCGCTGCTCAGGCGTTACGAGATAGAGGTCTTGTGCGACGTGCGCTCGGCGGCGCGCTCGCGCTGGCCGCAGTACAACGGCCGCGTGCTCGAAGCCGCGCTCTCGGAGCGACGCATCGGTTACGAGTGGCTGCCCGAGTGCGGCGGCAAGGTGGTCGCGCCGCCCGAGGAGTTGGCGCGCGGACTCGAACGCATCATGGAACTCGCCGCCGATGCGCGCGTCGCGCTGATGTGCTCTGAGTCGCAGCCTTTGACGGCGCACAGGCCGCAGCCGCGCGCCAACTGTCACCGCGTCGGCTTGCTCTCGCCGCCACTCCGCGCGCGCGGCGCGCGACTCGTCCACATCCTACCGGACGGCGACGCGCTCGAACTCGACGAGGCCGCGCTGCCTTCCATCTGGCAGCCTTGATTCACTGCGCGAGGCGCAGGCTTTTGATTATCTGCTCGAAGGCGGGCTGGTAGCGTGGGAACTCGTCTTCCGGGGCCATCGTGATGAGGTAGAAGAGGCGTCCGTCGCGCGTCGCCGTCGTGTAGATGACATCGACTTCGACGACGCCGGTGACGGTCGAAGGGCCTGTGACGACGGTCGCGTAGCCGCGCCGCCCGTCGCCGAATTGGACGGCCTCGGGCGCGCGATGGACGCGGAAGTCCGGGTTGGCCTGAATCTGTTGTTCGACGTAAGCGGAGTTTGCGCGTTCGAGGTCTGGGGCCGACGGGTCGACCGTGCCGATGAAGATGCCGTGCGTGACGTAGACCGCGCCGTCAATCTCGCCGTAGCCGCCGCGCGGCGCGAACACCAAGTTCGACTCGCCTCCGCGCAGAGCCAGCCCGTCCCAGTTGTCCGGATAAGAGAAGGCGAACGTGCCGTCGCCCGCCTGAAAAGTTTTCGTCGAGGACGAAGGCGCGTTGGGGCGCGCGCCCGGCTCGATGTCATCGGGGTTCTGCGGCCCACGTCGCTCCGGCTCGTTTGAAGAGCGAAGCGCCGCGCCGCCCGCGCCCGCGCCGCGCCCCGTCAGACGCGCCTTTATCTGTTGGAACTCAGGCGAGTCGCGGACGGGCGTGCGGCTCATCTGCAAGGACGGGAGCAGCTCGTTAATCGCGGCGACGCGGTTGCCGGGGTCTGGGTGGTCGCTGAGCATCTCGGGGATGCGCTGACCGCCCGACTGTTTCTGTAGAGTCTCGAAGAAGCCGGCCATGTCGCGCGGGTCGTAGCCGGCCGAGGCCATGATGCGCGCGCCTTCGAGGTCGGCCTGCGTCTCGGCCGTGCGCCCGAATTTCAGAAAGAGCATGTTCGCGCCCGCGCCGCCGATGGTGTTGATGATTTCGCCTAGCTCCGGCGAGTCGCCGCCCGCGAGCGCGCCTAGCACTCCGAGTCCGGCCTGCGCGATGTAAGCCTTCGACGCCTGATTCGTCCCGTGCCGCAAGGCGACGTGACTTATCTCGTGCGAGATGACGCCGGCCAGCTCGCCCTCGTTCTTCGCCGCCGCGATTGTTCCGGCGTTGACGAAGATGAAGCCGCCCGGCAACGCGAAGGCGTTTATCTCGCGCGTGGCGACGACGTTGAACTGGTAAGGGAAGTTGTGTCCGGGCGCTTTGGCGGCGAGACGCGCGCCGAGTTGTCGGACGTAGTTGACCGTGGCCGCGTCGTCTAGGAGCGGCGCTTCGCGCGCGATTTGCTGCGCCGACTGGCGTCCAAGCTCGACGTCCTGCTCGGGGCTGAAGAGGTTGAAGCCCGGTTTGAAGTGAGGCGCGGGCCGACCGCCCTCGCCCACGCCTTCGGACGCTCCGCCGCACGCGGCGAGCGCCAACACGAACGCGCAAACTATCGAGAACGGCGCTTTGCGTGAACGGCCCTTTAGCAATCCTCTCGTCCCTCCGACGCCTCGGCCGGAGAGCAACTTTGAGGCCCGAGGCCCGTCGCGCGCGCGACGCCGCACACCCGCGCGTTTCCGCGAACCGGCCTGTAAACAAATCGAACCACGCCGACGCCCCGCGAATACCGAATCAGTACGTCCCGCGGTCGCCGCGTACTTCAAAGCCCGCGCACTTTACCGGCCGCGCGCTTCAATGCCCGCGCACATTATTTAACGTAGCCGCTCCGCGCATCTCGACCTCCCACTCGCGCGCCCAGTCGCTCAGGACGTTCCCGTT
This sequence comes from Pyrinomonadaceae bacterium, assembly GCA_036277175.1. Lineage (GTDB taxonomy): Bacteria > Acidobacteriota > Blastocatellia > Pyrinomonadales > Pyrinomonadaceae > DASQDT01. The sequence goes on from DASUNL010000482.1 coordinate 19,946, forward strand.
CACGCGGACGACGCGGCCCGCGCGCGCGCGCCCGAGATTCCATGAGCGCCAGTCGTGCGCTGCGTGCGTGCGCTCGTGTTGGACGAGACGGTGGGCGACGTAGTTGCGGTCGCGCGGATTGAGCGAGGGGAGCGCCGCGACGAGCGCGGGCACGGCGTCGTCTCCGAGCGAGACGGCGTATGCGGCGTCGAAGCGCCCAGTCATTTGCGCGCGCGCGAGATTCGCGCGGACAATCTGCTCGGTCGGGTTCGCGACGTGCAGCGCGACGAGCGTCAGAAAGCCCGCGACGGCCGCGCCCCAAGCGAAACGCTCGCGGCGTCCGCGCAGGACGGTCGCAGCGAACCAGACGAAGACCGCGCCGAGCCAAAACATGAAGGCCGTCGTGTAGAAACGCAGCTCCGTCTGCCCGTAGGCCACTTGGTAAAGGCGCATGCGCCAGAGCGCCGACGCCATGATGACGAAGAGTAGCCCGAGCATCGCGCCCGCGAGCATGCGGAAGACGCGCTCGCCCAGCCCCGCCTCGTCCTTGCGCAGAAGCCAGTGGGCCGCGAGCAACACGGGCAAAGCGAGTAAGGCCACCCAGACAAGCTCGAAGAAGCCGCGCCGCGCGTAGTCGGAGAACGTCAGCCCCGCCGAGTTGACGACGTGCGCCGAGTCGCCGAAGAAGTAGCGCAACTGCACGACGACGAAGCTCAAAAACAGCACGTCGAGCAGGCCCAAGACGATGCCGACCTCGACGAGTCCGAGCGACACGAGTTGCTTGCGCGGCGTCTCCGACTTCGTCGCCGAAGTCGAAGCCGGAGAAGAAGTCGAAGTTTGCGAAGACGAGGACGTCGCTGTCGAAGATGAAGGCGGCGCTGTCGAAGCTGTTGACGACATCGTTGAAGTGTGCGCCTGAGCGTCAACCGTCCCGCTCTTACCCGTCGCGTCGCTTGCGGAGTCCGTCTTCCCCGCCTCGCCGCCGGAGAAGAGTCCCCGCAATTCGGAAGGGTCTTGCGTCTCGGCCGCGCCCGACGTCTGGGCCTTCGCGGAAGTGTTCGCGGGCGGAGACGCGGACGCGGGTTTCGTCTCGTTGAGGTTGAGGCCGAGCGGGTTGTGGGCTTTGAAACGAGCGAAGTCGGTGAAGGGCGCGCGCGCCAGTAGCGCGCCGCGCAGGTAGCCGCCGACGAGCCACGTGACGAAGAAGACGAGGAAGACGTGCGAGGCCGTCAGCTCCGCGTCGAACGCGAGGGTCTCTTGCACGAGCGACTCGTAGACGGCGTCGGCCGCGACGAAGAGCGCGCCGAACAGCAGCACGAGCGGCGCGGCCAGAAGCACCCCGCGCGCGACCGCCCACAGGTGGCGCGTCCAGCCCGAGCGCGGAAGCTCGCGCCAGCTCACGTCGGCGAACAGGAGCGGGAAGAAGCCGAAGAGTGCGTTGGCCGCCGAGGTCAGGACGGCGAGCGCGTACTCGCTGACGCCCGCCGCGCGCACGCGCCCCGCGCGCGTCGTGAGCGCCGCGAGCGAGAGCGCGCCGAGAATCATCAAGGTGTCGAGCACACGCAGCGTCAGAGAGTCGCGCCACGCGAAGAAGACCGCAAGCAGCATCACGGCCCCCCACAGCCAGCGCGCCTCGCGCGAAGGCGCGCGCGCCACGCCCTTGTGCCGCCCGAGCGCCAAGGTCGCGGCCAGAAACGCGCCGACCCACAGCGTGACGTTCACCCCCCAAGGCGTCGCGCGCAAGAGCGCGTCGCCGAGCACGCCAAGTAGCAGAGCCGCCTCCGCGACGCCGAGCCCGAGCTTCGTCCTCTCAGTCATAAAACTCAAACCTCCCTCTCGCGTGCCAGCATGACGATTGCGCGCGCCTCGCGACAACGCGGGCAACTCCGCGCCGCCTCCGTGGGAATCCACACTGCGGGCGTCGCGCGTCAGGCGTCGCGACGCGCACAACGCGCGCGGCCGCGCTTCACGAACCGAGGCGGAACTTCGTGCGCCCGTGCAGCAGACTGTTCTCGTGGCCGATGATGAAGCGCGTCGGGAGCGCGCTCTCGTTGATGAGCAGCAGACGTTCGCCCGGCGGCGCGTCCGAGGCCGGGAGGTCGAAGACGAGCCGCGTCACGAAGCTCTCGCCGGGCCGCAGCGGTGAGTCGAGCGGCAGTGCCGCCTCGCCCGCCAGTTCGAGAGCGCGCTGCCCTTCGGGCGAAGGCGCGTGCCCGACGCCGCGCTCGTCGTAGACGGTCACGGAGCGCGCATTCGGGCGGAGCGGCCGGTCGCCGCGCAGTGGCGACGTCGTGTTCTCGTCAAACCGCGTCCGCAGCGTGACGACGTAGAACTCCCCGCGCGCGCCGACGGCGTTCGGCGCGACGCCGACCTTTAGTCTGCGCTCGACGCCCGTCACCGAGTAGGCCAGATGACAGTCAATCTCGCAGAAATACTTCTCCTCGCCGCGCGCCAGCACGCGCTCCGCGCTCCTGAACGAGAACGTCATCATCGCCCACAAGTAGAGCGCGACGACGGCGAGCGCGCCGGCCGACGCGAGACGCGCCCGCTCGCGTCGGCCGCGCCACGCGGCGTGCGCCGCGACCGCCGCCAGAGTGAGCAGCGCGAAACAACTCCCCGCGAGGCCGAGCACGCCGACGGCCGCCTCAAGATTCACGTTCGTGTTCATCCCCCTCCCCCTCCTTCTACCTTGACCGCGACCAGCAAAGCCCTTTACGGCGCAAAGCTGACTGGCAAAAAAAAGCGCGCCGTGGCAGTGTCAGCCCTCGCGCGTCTTGCGGATAATCGCCTCCATGTGGCTCAGGTAGCGTTCGAGCGCGCGACGGCCCGAGGCCGTCAGGCGGTACTCGGTCTTCGGCATGCGCCCGTCGAAGAACTTCGTACAGGTGACGTAGTTGGCCTCTTCGAGCTTGCGCGCGTGGACGCTCAGGTTGCCGTCCGTCGTGTTGAGCATGTGCTTGAGGTCGTTGAAGGTGAGCGACTGGTTGACGGCCAAGGCGCTGACGATAGCGAGGCGTATGCGCTCGTGTATGACGCGGTCGAGGTCGGCCGCCGTCTGGTCTGTGGCCGTCTTGGCGTGCCCCTTCTGTTGCGGGCCGCGTTGAAGTTCCCCGCGAGTAGTCTCGCTCGTGTGCCGGCCGCGCGCCGGCGCGTCTTTAGGTAATGCCGCGTGTCTAGCCACCGTACCTCCTCGCGATGTGCAGTCCGAAGATGATGTGAAGTCCGCCGAAGCCGGCGGCCATGAACCAATCGCCCCACGCGGGCGGCGCAAAGAGCGCGCACGCGCCGAGCAGCATCAGGCAGAGTCCCATGAAGGGGACGGGGCGGACGGAGAAAGCCCCGCCCGTGACGACGCCCGTCCCGTAGAGCAGGAGCCAGAGCGCGGGCAGGTAGCCGTCGAGCGACGCGCGCCAGAACGCGAACGTCAGGAGCGCGCCCGCCAACATCGGCGGCGCGAAGTTGATGACGAGTTTTCGGCCGGGCTGTGAGAGGAGCGGGGTCGAGGCGGCGCGCGCCTTGCGGTGCATCGCCCACCCGGCGATGGCGGCCGAAAGTAACGCTTCGACGAACCAGACGGCGAGCCACATCTCGCGGCGCGTCTGCCGTGAGGCGACGAAGGCGGCCGCGAGCGCCGTCGCGCCGATGGCGACCTGCCCCCAGCCGGGGACGGCCGTGAAGGCGGATGCGCGCTCCATCGTCTCGCGTATGAAGCGCAGGTTGTCCATCGCGCGGTCATGGAGCGCGGGCGGCGTCGCGGCGGAAGGGCCGGCCGCCGCCGCGTCTTCCCCGCCGCTCTCGGCGCGCGCGCTCGCCATGCGTGAGACAGGCATACGGCCGAAAGATACCCCGCGCCCCGCCCACTGTCAAGTACTTTACATTGCAAAGCAACGACCGCGTGGCGGGCGGCCGTCCGGGTTTGCCGGCTTCCCCGCCCGGAAACGATTTGCTAGCATGTCCGGTCTGGTTCCCGACTCCCCTCGGCCAGAAGCTTTCGCCCGACGCCGCGGACTCGCACTCACGCGCCCCCACAGGTTCGCGGGCCGATTACAGTTTGAAGGAGAAGAGTCCAAGCGTGCAGAACGACGAGTTACCGGACGGCGTCGAGTTCGTCGCCGAGGGCGATGGCGTTTGCGAGTACAGGCTGCGTGCGAACGGGATGAAGCTCCTGCTCGTCGAGAACCGCGTCGCGCCGGTCGTGACGTTCTGCGTCCTCTACCGCGTCGGCTCGCGCAACGAGGCCGTCGGCCACACAGGCTCGACGCACCTGCTCGAACACATGCTGTTCAAGGGCACGCCGACCTTCAACAAGGAGTTGGGGACGCAGATTGCCGCGACGCTTCAGAAGATCGGAGCGGACTTTAACGCGACCACTTGGTACGACCGCACGAACTACTACGAGACCGTCCCGTCCGACCAATTAGAGCTGGCCGTCCGCCTCGAAGCCGACCGCATGCGAAACTCGTTCATCGCCGACTCAGACCGCCAGTCGGAGATGACGGTCGTGCGCAACGAGCTTGAGCGCGGGCAGAACGAGCCGATGCTCGTCCTTGACGAAGCCGTCTACGCGACGGCCTTCCGCGAGCACCCCTATCATCACCCGACCATCGGCTGGCGCTCCGACGTCGAGAACGTCCCGACCGCGCGACTCAAAGAGTTCTACGACACCTTCTATCATCCCGACAACGCGACGGCCATCGTCGTCGGCGACTTCGACCCGCGTGACGCGCTCGCGCTCGTCGTCAAACACTTCGCGGGCGTCCCGGCGTCGGCCGCCGCGATTCCAGAAGTCTACACGGACGAGCCGCCGCAGGAAGGCGAGCGTCGTCTGGTCGTCAGGCGCGCGGGCGAGCTCGCGCTCATCCAAATCGCCTTCCGCACCCCGGCCGTGCTCGGTCAAACTTCGGTGCTCTCGCGCGGGGAGTTAGCCGCGCGCGCCGCCGCGCCGCCCACGGAGAACGACATCTATCCGCTGGTCGTTTTGTCGGCCGCGCTGTCGAGCGGCGTGACGAGCCGACTCTATCAGGCGCTCGTCGAAGAGGAGTTGGCCGTCTCGGCCGCGACCAACTGCGACCAGTTCCGCGACCCCGGACTCTTCAACGTCTACGTCACTGTGCGACCGGGCGTCGAGCCTACGGAGGTCGAGCGCGTGGTGCTCGCGGAGTTTGCGCGCGTCGCCGCGGAAGGGTTGACCGAAAGCGAGGTCGAGCGTGCGAAGCGGCAGATTCTCGCCGAGGTCGCCTACAACCGCGACGGCACTTTTAACGTCGCCTCGCAAATTTCCGAGGCCGAGGCCGTCGCCGACTGGCGCTTCTACCGCGACTACGCCGCGAACATCTCGCGCGTTACTCAAGAGGACGCGCGCCGCGTCGCCGCCAAATATTTCACCGAGGAGAACCGCACCGTCGGCCACTTCATCCCCAAGTCGGACGGCACGCCCGACGACGACGCGCGCGACTCCGCGACTAACGTCTCGACGAGCGGCGGCGACGCGGGCGATGCGGAGAGTAAAGGCGGCGGAGACATTTCCGTCAGCGCGTCTCTCATGAAGCCTGTGCAACTCGTGCCGCGACGTGTGCAATACAACCGCGACCCGCGCGAAGGGGAGACGGCCGCCGCCGAGTCTTCGGTCGCGGCGGAGATGCACGCGGGCAAGTCGTCGAGCGCGGCCGAAGCGAACACGCCCGAATCGGTCGGCCGCACGGACTTCGCCTCGCGCGTCGCGCGCGCCGAGCTCGACACGGGCGCGACGCTACTCGTCTTAGAAAACCGCGCGACGCCGACGGTCTCCTTGCGCGCCTCCCTGCGCGCCGGTTCATTTTTCGAGCCGCGCGAGCGACCCGGTCTGGCGCGCATCACGGCCGACATGCTTGAGCGCGGGACTCTGCGGCGCACCAAGCTTCAGCTCGCGAGCGACCTCGAAGGTGTGGGCGCGCAACTCGAATTTTCGACCGACCCGTTCGCCGTCAACGTCTCGGGCCGCGCGCTCGCGCAGGACGTGCGTCTGTTGATAGAGGCGCTGGCCGAACAGTTGCGCGAGCCTTCGTTCCCTGAAGACGAGTTGGAGAAGTTGAAGCAGCAGACCATCGCGGCGATTAAGGAGCAGCAGTCGAACACGCGCCACCGCGCATACGAGCGTTTCACTCAAGTCGTCTTCGACCCGGCGAACCCCTTCCACCTGCCGCCGGGCGAGCAGCTCGTCGCGAGCATCCGCTCCATCAACGCCGGGGACGTGCGCGGCTTCTACAAGGAGCGTTTCGGCGGGCGCTCGCTCATCCTCTCAGTCGCGGGCGACGCGCGCGCCCCGGAGGTCGAAGAGATTTTCCGCGAGTCGTTCGCTCGTTTCGGCGGGCCTGCGAGCGTCGCCGTCGAGGTCTCAGACCCGCCGCCGCAGGAGGGCGCGCGGCGCGAGGTCGTGCTCGTCAAAGACAAGGCGAGCGTGGACGTGCTCATCGGCTCGGCCGCGCCGCTACGGCGCGACGCGCGCGACTACTACGCGGCGCTCATCGCCAACAGCGCGCTCGGCGAATCGACTCTTTCGTCGCGCCTCGGCCTACAGGTGCGCGACAAGGAGGGTTTGACCTACGGCATCGGCTCGCGCTTCCGCGCGCCCTCGCTCGCGGCCGGGCCGTGGTACATCGCCGTCTCGGTGAACCCGCAGAACGTCGAGCGCGCCATCGGGTCGGCGCTCGCGGTGCTTCGCGAATACGTCGAGCGCGGCATACGCGAGGACGAGCTCGCGGACGAGAAGTCTTCGGCCATCGGCTCTTTCAAGGTCGCGCTCTCGACGAACGCGGGGCTGGCCGAGGCGCTCTGGAACGCCGAGTTCTACGGCCTCGGACTCGACTACGTCGACCGCTTCCCACGCCTCATCTCCGAGGTCACGGCCGAAGAGGTCAACGCCGCCATACGCAAGTACTTCCGGCCCGACCACCTGACGGTCGTGCTCGCGGGCGACACCGCGCAGGACGCGCCTTCGGCCACGCCGCTTCCCTGACGCCCGAAAAAATTTCCGCCCTCGGCCGATGCGCCGTAAACGCATGACGTTTACGGCGCATCTAGTTTTTCATCAAGCCTCGCAAGAAACGGTACGGCCCGTGTGCGGCCCGGCCGCCCCGTTAGTCACACCCGACACCGACCCGGAGA
>DASUNL010000483.1:0-10886 GCA_036277175.1 Pyrinomonadaceae bacterium
GACCTCGACCGGCCCACGGCGCAGGCGCGCGAACGCCGCGCGCGCGTCCTCGCGCACACGTGGGAAGGCCGCGCGGCACGCCGGGTCGCGCTCGCATTCGCCGAGCACTCCGTCGAGCGCGCGCTGCGCGTCCTCGGCGTAGGCGAGCGTGATGAGCTCGTCGGTCGGAAGCACGCCGTGCAACGTCGCCGTCCGCACGCTCGCGGGGTGACGCCGCATGTAGACGAGCGCGGCGCGCGTGCCGTAGGACGCGCCGTAGAGGTTGATGCGTTCGTAGCCGAGCGCGGCGCGCACCTCGTTCATGTCGTCGGCGGCAAACGGCGTGGTGTAGAGCTTGAGGTCGGCCTTCGGCTCAAGCAGCGTGCGGCAGCGGCGCGTGGCTTCGAGCGGGAGGAACGCTTCGAGGTAGCTCTGAATGTCCGCGGGGTCGAAGAGGGGGCAGTTGAGCGGGTTCGAGCCGCCCGTGCCGCGCTGGTCGAGAAAGACGAGGTCGCGGCGCTCGCGTATCTTCGTAAGCTCCTGCGCGACGCCGGGCGCGTCTTCGACGGCGGACGACCCCGGCCCGCCCGGAATGTAGAAGTAAGGGTCGGGCGCGCGCTCCGCGCCGGTCGCGGGGAGGACGACGACCTTCAAACTTATCTTGCGCCCGACGCGCGCGTCGCGGTTCTCGAAAACTTCGTATGTGCCGCAGCGCGCGCGGCCCTTGATGCCGGGCACTTCGCAGTCGGAGAGGACGAGCGACGGACGCGCGGCTTGCGCGTCGCCGTTAGAAGCGGGCGCGTGGACGGACGACGCGGCGAAGGTGAGGGCGAGGGCGAGCGCGGCGAGAAAGTTCATAAAGCCTCTTTCGTTGCGGCGCGCGGCCGGTGGTCATTTCGGCGACGAAAGCTCCTTGACGAGACGATAGAGGAACTCTTGGCCGTCGTAGAGTTCCTTGACGCCGAGTCGCTCGTCGCGGCCGTGCGCGCGGTTGTCGTCGATGTCGGTGAAGATGCCCGAGACGCCGTAGACGGGGATGCCCGCCTGTCGGAAGTAGAGGCTGTCGGTCGCGCCCGTGCCCATGATGGGGATGACGGGCGCGGTGGGCCACATCTCGGACGTCAGACGCTCGACCGGCCCCATGATTTCCGGGCGTAGCGGCGACGGCGGACTCGGCTTCGCGAGGTCAATCGGCTCGACCTTGATGGACGGGTCGCCCAAGACGCGGACGAGCGTCTGCTGCACGTCCTCGGCGCGCTCCTGCGGCAAGACGCGGCAGTTGACCGTGGCGCGCGCCATCTGCGGCAGGGCGTTTTCCGCGTGACCGGCCGTGAGCATCGTCGGCACGCAGGTCGTGCGCAGGAGCGCGTTGTAGTAGGCCGACTCGGAGAGACGTTTGACGGCCGCCGCGACTCGCCCGTCGCTTTGGAGGTCGGCGGCCGTGGCCGAGGCGACCGCCTTCATGGACGCGGTGTCGGGGCCGAGTTCGAGACGCGACATGCGGTCGAAGTAGCCGCGCGTGACCTCGTTGAGGTTGACGGGGAAGTCGAATTTCGAGAGGCGTTCGAGCGCGGCGGCGAGTTGGTAGATGGCGTTCTCGCGGACGGGCAGGGAACTGTGGCCGCCCTTGTTGCGGACTTCGAGCGTGAAGCTCTGATAGACCTTCTCGCTCGCCTGTATGCCGTTGAAGAGCGGGCTGCCCCCTCTGAGTCGGCCGCCGCCGCCCTCGTTGATGCCGAACTCTGCGTCGACGAGAGCGCGGTGGTTCTTCAAGAGGAAGTCGACGCCGTTGAAGTCGCCGCCCTCCTCGTCGGCCGTCAGGGCGAGGATGATGTCGCGCTCGGGCCGAAAGTTCTCCTGTTTGTAGCGGATGAGGTTCGCGACGAAGATGGCGGCCATCGCCTTGTCGTCAATCGTCCCGCGCCCGTAGAAGAAGCCTTCGCGCTCGTTGAGCTTGAAGGGGTCGAGTCCGTCCGACCAATCCTCTTTGCGCGCCTCGACGACGTCGATGTGCGCGAGCAGAAGCAGAGGCTTTCGCGCACCCGTGCCGCGCATGCGCGCGACCAGATTGCCCTTGCGCGCGTTGCCTTCGGGGACGATGACGCGCACGTCCTCGGCGGGAAATCCGGCGGCGCGCAGACGCGCGGCCATCAACTCGGCGGCGCGCGTGTTGTCGCCCGACGAGTCGGTCGTGTTCGTCTCGACCAACTCTTTGTAGATGTCGCGCAGCAGTTGACGGTGGGGCGGCGTCTGCGCCGTCTGAGACTTGATTGCGACGGGGATGAGCGTCTGCGCGAATGCGAGCGCGGCGAAGAGTAGAAAAGAGGCCGGGCGTCGAAGCGTTTGCCGGATGCGGCGTCGAAGCGTTTGCGGCGCGCGGCGGGGCGTTGGTCTGTTGTGCATCGGTGGTTTCGCGAACGTCGTTTGGCGAATCAAGCCGTCTCTACTTTTGCGTGTCAGGCCGTCTCTTCTTTTTGCGCGGGCGGCGGAGGCCACGCGCCGATGGCCTGACGGATGGCGACGATTTTGCCGAGGTGGTACGAGCTGTGGACGGCGAGGCTGTGCAGCACGTCCTCCATCGTGTAGTCGGCCGAAGTCTTCGTCGCGAGCTTTTCGGGCGAGGCCGCCCACTCAAGCGCGCGGTCGAGTCCCGAAAGAAACTCCGCGACGAGCGCGCGCCATTCGTCCTCGCTCGCGGGCGCGGCCGGCGGGTAGACCTCGCCGCGCTTCCAGCCCTCGTAACGCTCCTTGTCGCGCAGCACGACAATCTTCTGCCACTCGTTCGCGTGCCAGAGCTCTTCGTAGACGGAGTGCGAATCGGGCGAGGGGCGGCGCGTCGCGTCCGCGAGCGTGAGGCCCGCGAGAATCTCCGCGCGCGGGGCGAACTCGCCGTCAACAAAAAGGTGTCGCCACTTGCTCACTTCGTAAACCTCATCGACTCGTTCGACGACGACTTCGCGGGCGTCGTCAAGTCGTCGCCGCGTTGCCCAATCAAGTGCCGTTAAAGCCGACGCGCATGCGCCGCAGGTTCGCGCCCCTATACTTACCCGTCGCGCGGACGCGCGCGAGGAAGCGGTCGGCCTCGGCCTTCGTGCGCCCCGCGTAGACGGCCATGAATCGCTGGCGCGGGGCGGTGTTCGTGTAGTAGAGCGTGCCCGGCTCCTGACAGCGCGAGGCGAAGACCTTGTTGCGCGGGAAGAGTCGCTGCGCTTCGAGCCGCTCGCTCTCCGCGATGTGCAGCTCACACTGGTCGTAGTCATCGCGCACGCGCATGCTCTTAAGGACGACGGCGTAGAACTGCTCCGACTCCCAGATGACGGCCGTCTGCGGCAGGCGGAACGCCAAATCGTGCGGCCCGAACTCGACGCCCGCCCCGCAACGCACCGTCGGGTCGCCGCACACGCGATAGCTCCCCCCGCGACGCCTCTGCGCCTCCGACGTCTCCGCCAGCGCGCCCGCCAAAAGCAACGCCGCCGCGAACAGGCGGCAGAACTTTAGAATCATCTCGGCCCTCCAGGGAGCTTTCAAAAGGGACGGGGTCGGCTCAGGCGATTCCCGTCGTGTAGAGTACACAGCTTTCGATGAGAGAGAGCGTCTGCCGACTGACGACGCCGAGTCGTTTAAAGAGCCTCGCCTTGTCCAGAACCCTCAACTGATGGCACAGCGCGACCGAGTCGCTCCGCAAGCCGCCTTCGCCGCTCGAAATTCGCACGCACGTAGGCAGAGAGGCGCGGCGCAGATTCGTCGTCAGCGGAATGGTCAGCGTCGTCGTCGTGAACTTGTTGACGGCGTCGTTCTGGAAGATGAGGACGGGCCGAGTGCCAGCCTGCTCCGAGCCGCGCGTGGGGTCAAGGTCGGCGAGCCAGATTTCGCCCCGGCTGACGTTCACGCGGCGTCCTCTTCGGCCAGACCTTTTGCGTAGTCGTTCATCCCCGCTTCGGCGAGGCGGCGGTCTTCGTCGGCGAACTCTGCGTAGAGGGCGGCCAACTGTGCCTCGTCGGAGACGGGCGGCGCGCCGCGCGCGCGGAGCTTGAGAAGCGCGAGATACTCGGCGACCTCTCTGACCTCCTCTTCGCTGAGGCCGTTAATCTCTTCGATGACTCGCTCTTTCGTCGTCATGCTTGATTTCTCGAAAGCCCACGCGCGTCTACTCGGCCGGGCCGCCTCGGCGGACGTTCTCGGCGAGGGTGCGTGCTTCGGGGAAGACTTCGAGGGCGCGCAGGGCTTGCGGGTCTGTGTCGAGCGTGACGCGCGCGCCGGCTTCGAGGCCGAAGGCGGCCGTGATGATGTCTTCGCGCAGACGCATGCGCGCGAAGTCGAGGTCTGCATCGAGGGCCGCGACCGACAGGCCCGGCTCCGCGCCGCGACGGACGAAGTCGCGGAACGCTTCGACGACGCGGTCGGTGACGGGGAAGTCGGTCGCGCGCGGCGCGCGTCCGAACTGCGGCGTCTCCGGCACGCGGTAGCTTTCGAGTCCGCCGACGCGGCCGGCGGCAAGCTCGCGCGTGAAGTGGAACGAGGCGTCGTAGATGCGCACGCGCGCGGGCGTCCCCAAGTCGAGCGGCCGGACGTGATGGTCGGGCGTGATGCCGCCGCCGCCGTAGAAGACTCGGCCGGCGGCCGTCGTGATGGGCGGCCCCGTCGGACTGGCGTGCGGGATGGGTTCGGGCGTCGGCGCTTCCGAGGGCGCGCCCGTCTGCGAGGGTTGCGAGGGCGAGCCGGGAGTGGCCGGTGCGCCCGGCGCGACCGTGCCGTTCGCGGGCGCGGCCTCGTCTTCGCGGCGCGCGTAGTAGTCGTAGTAAGTCCCGCCCGTGTACTCGCGCTGGATGAGACGGCCGTAGGGCGTGTAGTACTTGGCGGTCGTCAGCGTGAGCCCCGCGCCGAAGGGGAGCGGGAAGACTTTCTGGACGAGACCCTTGCCGAAAGACGTCTCGCCGACGATGAGGCCGCGCCCGTGATCCTGTATCGCGCCCGCGACGATCTCGGAGGCCGACGCGGAGTTGCGGTTGATGAGGACGACCAGAGGAAACTCGACGGGGTCGGTGCTCTGATTTTTCAGGACGCGCGTCCGCTCGTCGGCGCGGCCGCGCACGGTGACGACCGTCTGCCCGCGCCCGACGAAGAGGCTGGCGACGTTGACTGACTGTTCGAGTAAGCCCCCTCCGTTGTTGCGCAAATCAAGGACGACCTGACGCATCCCCTCGCCCCTCAGACGCTCGAAGGCGTCGCGCAGTTCTTTGGTCGTCGTCTGCGTGAAGCCGCCGGTGAGCGCGACGTAGCCGACGCCGGGGCGAATCATGAAGGCGTTGCGGACTGAAGGCTGCGGGACGGAGTCGCGGACGATGGTGAAGTAGAGCGGGGCTTCCGACCCCGCGCGCTCGACCTTCAAAGTCACGCGCTTGCCGCGCTCGCCGCGCACGGCCTTTGAGACCTGCGCCGTCGTCCATTCGCGCGCGTTCTTGCCGTCGACCTCGACGATGCGGTCGCCGAAGCGCAGGCCCGCGCGCGCGGCCGGAGTGCCCTCGACGGGCGACTGGACGTAGACGGCGTCGCGGTGTCTTTGGATGGAGACGCCGATGCCGGTGAAGCGCGACTCCTGATCTTGGAGGAGCTTGGCGTAGTCGGCCGCCGTGAAGAAGTTCGAGTGCGGGTCGAGCGACCAGAGCATGCCCTGTATGGCGGCCTCGCTGGCGCGCTCGAACTCGACCTCGCCGGCGTAGTTGGCCTCCACGATTTCGAGCGCCTCCCTGTAGCCGCGCTCGACCTCCTCGGCCGCGCCCGTCGCGCGCGACGCGCCGAGCGGCCCGAGGCCCCGCGTGTGTGCGATGCCGCCGACGAGCGCGGCGACCGCGACGACCGTGATGGCGACGACGCGCCAGAAAGCCTTACTGCTCATCGTTCGCTCCGGGAAAACTAAAGACCGCCTTGGCGGACAAAAAAGATTCTAACACACGCCCCGGCCGCTCGCCGAAAACCGCGCCGTAAGGTATAAAAAGCAGGGAATCGTGAATCGTCAATCGTAAATAGATTGACCGCCGCTCGGCCCGGCGATTCGAGGCTCAAGTAGCGAGACTCTCAAACACGATTGACGATTCACGATTGACGATTCACGAGGTTCTGATGCCCGTTTCCCTGTCCGTCATCATCCCCGCTTACAACGAAGCGCCGCGCCTCGGCAAGACGCTCGACGCCGTCTTCGACTACTTGGAAGAGCAACTTTTCGAGAGCGAGCTAATCGTCGTCGACGACGGCTCGCAGGACGAAACGGTCGCCGTCGCCGAAGCGCGTTTCGCCGCGCGCGAGGGCGGGCGCACAGAGGCGCGCGTCATCCCCGTCAAGCCGAATCGCGGCAAGGGCCACGCGGTGCGGACGGGACTCTTGGCCGCGCGCGGCCGCATCGCGCTCTTCTCCGACGCAGACCTCTCGACGCCCATCGCCGAGACGCCGAAACTCACCGGCCCGATTCGCTCAGGCGAGTACGACCTCGTCTTCGGCTCGCGCGCGCTCGACCGCTCACTCATCGGCGTCCACCAGCCATGGCACCGCGAGCAGAGCGGCCGCGTCTTCAACCTCATCATGCGACTCGCCACCGGCCTCCCGTTCTGGGACACGCAGTGCGGCTTCAAGGCGTTCCGCATGGACGTGTGCCGCCCCATTGTCGAGGCGGGCGTCATCGACCGCTTCGGCTTCGACGTGGAGCTGCTCTACGTCGCGCACCGCGCGGGCCTGCGTCTCTTAGAGCGCGCCGTGCGTTGGGACGACGTGGCGGGCAGCAAGGTCAACTTCAAGACGGGCCTCGACGGCTTCCGCGAGCTGCGCGAGGTGCGGCGCAACGAGCGGCGCGGCCTCTACGCCGAAGCCTACGCGCGCGCGCGCGAACTCACCGCGCAGGCGAGAGACGGCGGCCCGCTCCTACTCCCCGACGAAGCCCCGCCCGAATCCGACGTGACTTCCGAACTCGCCGAGCAGAGGCTTTAAATCCCCGAACGAACGACGCGCGGGCTTCCGAGTGGCACGCATCGCGCCCCGGTAAATGGCACTTGTGCGTGCGCCGCCGGGCGTTAAGATGGCTGCGTCAGAATTTCTCTTGAGCGTCGGGAGGTGAGTGGATGACAGCTCGTCTGAACGTCAACATCGATCACGTCGCCACGGTGCGCCAAGCGCGGCGCGCGCCTGAGCCGAGCGTCTTAGCGGCCGCGCTCGCTTGCGAGTCCGCGGGCGCGGACGGCATCACAGTTCATTTGCGCGGCGACCGGCGACACATGCAGGACGCAGACCTCTACGCACTGCGCGCCGCTCTGGCGACCTACCTCAACGTCGAGATGGCCGCGACCGACGAGATGATTAGCATCGCGCGCGACGTGCGGCCCGACTGCGTGACGCTCGTCGCCGAACGTCCCGGCGAAGTGACGACCGAGGGCGGACTCGACGCGCGCGCGAACCTCGAAGCGGTGCGCGCCGCCGCCGAAAGTCTCCACGAGGCGGGCATCGCCACGAGTCTCTTCATCGACCCCGAGGCCGAGCAGATAGAGGCCGCGCGCGCGTCGGGCGCGCGTCAGGTCGAACTGTGTACGGCCGCGTATGCGGAGGCCACGCTCGGCGCGCGCTCTCTCCACGCGGACGGCGAGGAGCGCGCCGCACATGAACTGCAACGCCTGCGCGAGTCGGCCGCGCTCGCCGCGCAGCACGGACTAAAGGTCGCGGCCGGACACGGCCTGACCTATCGCAACGTCGGCGCGCTGGCCGCCGTCCGCGAGATAGTCGAGTTCAACATCGGGCACAACATCGTCGCGCGCTCCGTGTTCGTCGGACTCGACGCGGCCGTCCGCGAGATGCGCGACGCGATACGCCGTGGCGTCGCGGCCATCCAAATCCCTGCGCGGAGTGTCTAAGGCTTAGAGCTTCACAACGCCAAGACACGACAGGCAGGAAGAATTTTTTATGACCCTAGTCCTTCGCCTCGCCCGACGGGCGGACGACGCCTCGGCGCAAGCCCTGACGCTCCGCAGTCTCGTCCTACTCGTCCTCCTCTTCGCGCCGTGCGCGCACGACGCGCGCGCGCAGGCGACGCCGCAGGCGCAAGCGACGCCGTCGTCGCAAACACAGGCGACGCAGGCGGCCGTTGAGATACGGCTCGCGCGCGTCGAGTTCGTCGGGCTGGAACGCTACCGTCAGGAGGACGCGCTGTCGGCGAGCGGGCTGCAAGTGGGTCAGGTCGTGGACGAGACGACGCTCGACGCGGCGGCCGAGCGACTGATGCAGTCGGGCCTTTTCAAAACTCTCACCTTCAGCTTCCGCGCCGCGAAGGGGCAGGGGACGGTCACCTTCAAAGTCTCCGAGACGAGCGCGCCCGCGCCCGTCGTCTTCGACAACTTCGTCTGGTTCACGGAAGACGAACTGCGCGCGCGCGTCCGCTCGGTCGTCCCAACATTCGACGGCACGGCCCCGCAGGCCGGCCCCGTCACCGACGCCATCCGCAAAGCTCTAACTGATTTGCTGCGCGAGCGAAACATCTCGGGCAATGTCGAATACTTGCCGCCTTCGGCGACGCCGGGCGAGAGGCCCGAGCACGTCTTCTCGGTGCGCGGCGCGGGCCTGCGCGTCTGCCAGTTGAAGTACCTCGGCGCGCGCGCGGTTGATGAAAAGACTCTCATCGAGAATTCGAGCGGCATCTTCAACAACGAGTACTCGCGCGCCGCCGTCCTCGACTACGCCGCCGAGCACCTGCTCGCGTTTTACTACACGCGCGGACACCTGCGCGCGGCCTTCCGCGCCCCGCGCGTGAAGCCCGTCTCGACGGACGACTGCAAGGACGGCCTCTCGCTCGAAGTGCCCGTCGACGAGGGCATCGCCTACGTCTGGGACGGCGCGGAGTGGACGGGCAACACCGAGCTGACGGCCGCGGAGCTTGACCGCGCGCTCGGGATGCCGCCGAAGGTTCTGGTCGACGGGACGAAGATTGACAAGGGGATGGAGTCGGTCGCGCGGGCCTACGCGCGCAAAGGATACTTGGCGGTGCGCGTCACGCGCCGCGCCGTCTTCGATGACGAGGGGCGGCGCGTGCGTTTCCGCTTCGAGGTCGAAGAAGGGCCGCAGTACCGCATGGGCCAGTTGACGCTCACGGGTCTGCCCGAACAGGACTCGAACATGCTGCGCGGCCGCTGGCGTATCCTCTCGCGCGAGCCTTACGACGCCGAGTACGTCAAGGAGTTCATCCAGAAGGAAGCGCCCGACGTGCTCAAGCGCGCGGCCATGGAGAAGCGCGTCCCCGCGAACCTCGCGGCCGACTCGGACGTGCGCCTCGACCGCGAGAACCTGACCGTGGACGTGACCGTCAACTTCAAAGAGAAGAAGCCCTAAAGACTGTGACGAGTGACGAGTGACGAGCAAGAACTTGAAGCTCGTAGTTAAAAGAGAGAAGCCCGACCATGAAGGTCGGGCTTCTCTCTCTCGACATAAGATTTGTCTTTAACTCGTTACTTGTCACTCGTCACTCGTCACTGTAATTTTTGCGCCGTACGAGCGGCGGGGTAAGCTCCCGATCAAACCCCGCCGCCCGCCCGGCGCTTTTTCGGCCTCATGTCACGCAAAAGGCCGAAAGCTCATCCCGTCAACTCAACTCGCGAGCGCGCCGCGCTCGGCCTTCGGCACTGCGATGCCGAGGTGTTTGTAGGCCGCGCGCGTCGTGACGCGCCCGCGCGGCGTGCGGTTGAGGAAGCCGATTTGAATCAGGTACGGCTCGATAATCTCCTCGATTGATTCGCGCTCCTCGCTGATTGAGGCCGAGATGGTTCCGACGCCGACCGGCCCGCCGTCGAACTTCTCGATGATGGTCGTCAAGACCTTGCGGTCAATCTCGTCGAGGCCGAAGCGGTCGACCTCCATCTCGTCGAGCGCGCGCCGCGACACGGCCTGCGTGATGCGCCCGTCGCTTAAGACCTCGGCGTAGTCGCGCACGCGCCGGAGCAGTCGATTCGCGATGCGCGGCGTCCCTCGCGCGCGCCGCGCGATCTCGCTCGCGCCCGACGCCTCAATCTCCACGCCCAGAATCTCGGCCGAGCGGTGGACGATGATTTCGAGGTCTTTCTGCGAGTAGAAGTCGAGGTGAAAGACGATGCCGAAGCGTCCGCGCAGAGGGGCGGTGATGAGTCCTGCGCGAGTGGTCGCGCCGACGAGCGTGAACTTCGGGAGGTCGAGCTTGATGGAGCGCGCGGCCGTGCCTTGTCCGATGACGAGGTCGAGCTGGTAATCCTCCATCGCAGGGTAGAGCACTTCCTCTATCTGCGGCTTGAGGCGGTGTATCTCGTCGATGAAGAGGACTTCGCCCTCCTGCATGTTCGTCAGGATGGCGGCGAGGTCGCCGCCGCGCTCGATGGCGGGCGCGCTGACAGACTTCAGAGGCGCGTCCATCTCCTGCGCGATGATCTGCGAAAGAGTGGTCTTGCCGAGTCCGGGCGGGCCGAAGAAAAGCGTGTGGTCGAGCGTCTCGCGACGCGCGCGGGCCGCGCGCAGAAAGATTTTGAGGTTCGTCGTAATCTTCGGCTGGCCGATGTACTCGTCTAGCGTGCGCGGCCGCAAGCTAGGTTCAACGACCGCGTCTTCGGGCGTCGCCGCGCCGGAGACCTTGCGCGTCGTCGTCTCTTCCGGCGTCTCGGGCGTAAGCCTTTCGGGCGTCTGTGTCGGCATGAAATGAACTCCCCTTGCTCCTCTGACGCGCCGACCCGGCGCGCCTTCCGAATGAGCGGGCAGTATACCGCACTTGGGCCGCCGTTTCAAGCATGAAACGCTGACTGAAGTTAAGTTTTTACGTGAAGTAAGGAAGGCGCGGCGTTCGACGGAAGCGGCGCGGCTTTAGCGTGGATTCTCGGCGGCGAGTTGGAGGCGCGCGTTGGCGCGGTCGAGTTGCT
>DASUNL010000484.1:0-3109 GCA_036277175.1 Pyrinomonadaceae bacterium
CGCGCGACTTCTCCGTGTCCACATGCACCTCGCCATAGGTGTCGGACGGCTCGGCGCGCCGGACGCGCACGGCTTGATGCCAGCAATGCTGACCGGAGATGGGGTCTGGGTGGACGGGGAAAGTTAGATTCTGATGGACGCCCACGTCAGTCCACCAGATGCGCCGCGTGTCCGCGTCCTCCGACTCATACGGCGCGACGCCGCGCTCGCGCTTTAAGCCCCACACGCTCCCCTTTTTCTCAAGCGCGACGGTCGCCATCAACTGACGCTGCGCGCGCTCGCCTTGCTCCGGCAACTTCCAGCGGCCCATGTGATGACTGCACGCGACGATGCCGGGCCGTATGCCTTCTGTGACCCACGCGCGGACGACGAAGTATCCGATCTCGGTCTCGACGCGGACGAGGTCGCCCGTCGCGACGCCGAGGCGCGCGGCGTGCGAGGTGTGAATCCAGAGCGGGTTCGTGTGCGCGATTTCGTCAAGCCATTTGGAGTTGGCCGAGCGCGTGTGAACCTGCACGGGCAGGCGGAAGGTCGAAATCAGCACCGTCTCGTCGGCCGCGAGGCGCGACGGGTGGACGTGGCTCTTGATGTATATGGGAAGCGCGTACTCGTGCCAGCCCCAGTCGGCCAGCGTCTTTGAATAAAATTCCAGACGCCCGCTCGGCGTCGGGAAGCCGCGCACAATCCGGCCGTCGACCTCGACGCCGACGAGGCGGCGGCCTTCCGTATCGCCGTCCGGAGTCGGGATGGGCACGATGTTGGGCGACGCGGGTTTGTCGGCCCGCGTGTAGGCGCGGCCGAAGCGGTCGACGCGCACGTCTTCGAGTTCTTCAGGCGGCACGGCCTCGGCGTAGATTGCGCCGACCCGTCTCTTAATCTCGAACGCGCCGTAGCGGCGCATGAACTGAAGCGGCGTCAACCCTTCGAGCGCGGCCCGCTCGGGCAGGCCCGGCACTGAATTGTCGAAGATGTGCTCGTAGTACTCTTCGACGCCGAGACGCTCGCCCGCGTGCTTCTTCGACTCGGCGAACTTGCGTATGCCCAAAGAGCCGTCCGGGTCGATGCGCCACGTCAGTTCAAGCCAGAACTCGTTCTCCTCCCAGACCTCGCCGGGGTTCGTCTCGCGCGTGTCGCTGATAGTTTCTCCGTCGCGCTCGCGCGCCGCGCGAAGGACGGGCTGGCGAAAGCCGAGCCACTGCGAGTCGTGCGTCTCGTAAGAGTGTATGTCGTGCCGCTCGGAGGCGTGGCCCATCGGCAGGACGTAGTCGGCGAAGTAGGCGGTCTCGTTCCACGTCGGCGTGAGCGCGACATAACAGCCGATTAAGCTCTCGTCGGTCAGAGTCTCGACCCAAGTGAAGCCGTCGGGGTTCGTCCACACGGGGTTGTAGACGCGCGTGAAGTAGACCTCGACGCGGCCGCGCCCCTCCTTCAAAAACTGCGGGAGCAGGAATGACAGCTCGTTCATCGCGAGCGGGTACTCGCGCGGCCAAGTCATCTCGTTCCACACGCGCGGGTGCGGCGGCGTGTGAATCGGCTTCGGCACAAACTTGTTCCAAGCGTTCGGGTAGACGCCGCCTTCGGTGGCGACCGCGCCCATGAGCGCGTTTAAGAGAAAGATGGTGCGCGCGACCTGCCAGCCGCCGCTGTTTCCGGCGGCGGCCGAGCGCCAGTTGTGCGTCGAAAGTCGCGTGCCCGCGCCGGCGACGGTCTTCGCAATCTCTTCAATCGTCGCCGCGTCGACGCCCGACTCGGAGGCCGCGAACTCGAACGTGTACTCGGCGTAAATCTCTCTCAGCACCCACTCGAAGCTCTCGAAGGTCGTCTCAAGTTCCGGCCGCTCGACGGCCAAGTACTCCTCCCAGTTCCACCAGCGGCGGACGAACTCGCGATTGTAGAGGTCGTTCCGAATTAGATAGTTCGCGACGGCGAGGACGATTGCGGCCTCCGTGCCGGGGAACGGCGCGACCCAGAAGTCGGCGTGCGTCGCCGTGTGTGAGAGGCGCGTGTCGAAGACGATGACTTTCGCGCCCGAGGCGCGCGCCTCGATGACGCGCTGCGCGTGCGGGTTGAAGTAGTGACCGGCTTCGAGGTGCGAGCTGATGAGGAAGATGACGCGCGCGTTCGCGTGGTCGGGACTCGGGCGGTCGAGGCCCATCCAGTATTGATAGCCGGCGCGCGCGTTCGACGAGCAGACGTTCGTGTGCGAGTTGTGACCGTCGACGCCCCACGCCGCCAAGACTCTTTCGGTGAAGCCGTCCTCGCCGGGTCGGCCGACGTGATACATGATTTCGTTCCGCCGGTCTTCGACGATTGCCTTGCGTATGCGCGCCGCAAGGTCGTCGAGGACTTCGTCCCAACCGACGCGCTCCCAACGCCCTTCGCCTCGCTTCCCCGCGCGACGCAAGGGGTAGAGGATGCGGTCGGGGTCTGTGATTTGGTTGTGCGTGGCCGGGCCTTTGGCGCAGTTGCGCCCGCGCGAGCCGGGGTGTTCGGGGTTGCCCTCGAACTTGCGCACCTGCCCCGTCTCCTTGTCCACGTAGGCCAGAAGCCCGCACGCCGACTCGCAGTTAAAACACGTCGTCGGCACGAGCATGTACCGCCGCTCGACTCTCTCGGGCCACGCGCGCGACTCAAGCTCACGCCAGTCGTCCCAACGCTCCTTCGGCGGGAACGACGCCAAATGAACGCCGCTCGGCCCCTGATAAAAAGTCTCCCCACGCGCCTCAGTCTCCGCGCGCGAAGCGTTTAAGTGTGCGTTCGTGTCTTTGGCGGTCATAAGGTTCGGACTGTGTGTTTAGTCGCGGCCGCGTATGTTGAGCGAGCTGAGTAGATTGTTGAGGCGCGCGAGGTCGGGTTGGAATTTGTCGGGCGGAAGCTGTTCGAGTTCGCGCGCGGTGCGCTTAAAGTAGTCCGCGTATTTGCGCTCGGCGGCGCGGTCGGGGAGGCGGAAGGCGGGGTCGAATCCGCGCTTCGCGGCCTCCTCCGGGCTAAAGTCGGCGGGCAGGATGGGCGCGACGAGGGGGAAGGTCGCCGAGACGTAGTAGCGGCCGTCGTCCGTGATGCCCTCGAAGACGTAGGTCAGCGCTTGGTTGGTGATGAGCGACGGCTC
>DASUNL010000485.1:0-3305 GCA_036277175.1 Pyrinomonadaceae bacterium
CATGGCGCGATTATAGCACCGTTGAAGTTAACTTTACTAGCTTCGGGTTAACCTGATTAACTTAAAACCACCATTCACTTCTTCTGACTTCTGGCTTCCGACTCCTGACTTCTTGTAAACTTCTCGGCATGTCCGAATCGGCTCAACTCCCGATGAACTTCGGGGGCATTGACGACGAGGGGTTGTCTTCGTTCGAGGGGGCGCGCGTCGTCGTGTGGCCGGTCTCTTACGAGGGGACGGTCTCTTACGGCGGGGGGACGGGCGAGGGCGCTCTGGCCGTCGTCGACGCCTCGCGCAACATGGAACTGTACGACGAGGAGACCGATGCGGAAGTCTACCGTCTCGGCATCCACACGACCGACGTGACGCCGCCCGGCGCGACGCCCGAAGAGATGATGCGGACTCTCTACGAGCGTGCGCGCGAGTTGGTCGCGACGGGCAAGTTCGTCTGCATGATCGGCGGCGAGCATTCGGTGAGCGGCCCCGTCATACGCGCGCACGCCGAGAAGCATGAAAACCTATCTGTCCTTCAAATCGACGCGCACGCAGACCTGCGCGACTCCTACGACGGCACGCCGCACTCGCATGCGTCGATTATGGCGCGCGTCGTCAAGGACTTAAAGATACCGTCGGTGCAGGTCGGCATCCGCTCGATTTCGGCCGAGGAAGCGCGTTCGATTGACTCGATTCCGACGCGCATCTTCTGGGCCAAGGACATCGTCGGGCGCACCGACTGGTGGGACGAAGCCGTCGAGGGTCTGACGGAGAACGTGTATTTGACGATTGACATCGACGGCCTCGACCCGTCGCTCGTCGCGCAGACGGGCACGCCCGAGCCGGGGGGCTTGGGTTGGTACGAGACGGTCGGACTCATCCGCACGCTCGCGCGCAAGCGCCGCGTCGTCGGCATGGACTTGACCGAGTACTCCTTCGTCGAGGGCCAGAGCGCCTCGGCGTTCCTGTGCGCGAAGCTCATCTACAAGACCCTGTCTTACGTCTTCGAGTCGGAGACGGAGCGCGTGCGCGGCGGCTCGTCGCGGCGCACGTCCGCCCGCGCGTAGGGCTTGACGGAAGAGACGAAGAGCATCATGCGACACCCTCCTTGGTAACACACACCTGACAGGCTGACGCCGTGCGTCGCCCGCCCCGCGGCCCTCGTGTCGCGGGAGCGTTGGCGCGCGCTCGCGCGCTCGGTGATTCCTCCGCCCTCCACGGGACGTTTTTCTCACACGCAACCGAAACGTCCTAACCGAGAGGCGACCTACAGCGACGGAGAATCACCGGGATGGCATCCGAACGTTCACGGAACGAGCAGACGTCCGTGCGCGCAAACTTCGCGCGCGCGTCCTTCCTTTTCATCTGCGGCCTGCTGGCCGTCGAGTTCATCGACGAGTTGGTCGACGGCGTGCGCGGCGCGGCGTGGCCGCTCATCCGCGCAGACCTCCGCCTGTCCTACTCGCAAATCGGCATGCTGTTGAGCGTGCCGACGCTCGTGGCCGCCGCCATCGAGATGGGCGTCGGCGTCCTCGGCGACGTGTGGAACCGGCGCGCGCTCGTCTTAGGCGGCGGCGTCTTCTTCGCGCTCGGCCTCGCCGTCTTCGGCTTCAGTCAAAACTTCTACGCGCTGCTGGCGGCGGCCGTCATCTTCTACCCGGCATCGGGCGCGTTCGTTAATTTGTCGCAGGCGGCGCTGATGGACTCCGAGCCTCGGCGGCGCGAGCAGAACATGGCGCGCTGGACTCTGGCCGGTTCGGCGGCGAACGTCGCCGGGCCGCTCGCGCTCGCGGCGGCCGTCTGGGCGGGCGCGGGCTGGCGCGAGTTGTTCCTGCTGATGTCTTTGCTGACGCTCGGGGTGCTCCTCTTCGTCAGGCGTTTTCATTTTCCTCTGCCCGCGCACGACGACGACGCGACGGAAGCGGGCGAGGCGCGACGCGCGCGCGGCTTCAAGGCGGGAGTTAGCGGCGCGCTCGGCTCGCTGCGTCGTAAGGAAGTCTGGCGGTGGCTCGTGCTGTTGGAGGTGGGCGATTTGACGGGCGACGTGCTGAAGGGTTTTCTCGCGCTCTACTTTGTCGACGTGGTCGGCGCGAGCGAGTCGGAGGCCGCCTTCGCCGTCCTCATCTGGGTCGCGGTCGGCCTCCCCGGCGACGCGCTCGTCGTCCCCGTCCTCGAACGTGTGCGCGGCCTCGTCTACCTGCGCGCGACGATGGCCGCGACGCTCCTCTTCTACGCCGCGTTCATGCTTGCCCGCTCGACGACGACGAAGCTCATCCTCTTAGGTCTGCTCGGACTCGCCAACGCCGGATGGTACTCGGTGCTGAAGGCGCGTCTCTACGCGGAGCTGCCCGGCCAGAGCGGGACGGTGATGACCATCAGCAACGTCTCGGGCATCTTCGGCGGCCTCGTGCCGCTCGCGGTCGGCGCGCTGGCCGAGCGGTTCGGACTCGGCGCGACGATGTGGCTCTTCGCCGCCGGGCCTGTCTTGATGCTCGCGGGTCTTCTGACCGCGCCGCGAGGAAAGGATGAGGGCGGAAGGATGAAGAC
The DNA here is from genome assembly GCA_036277175.1 of Pyrinomonadaceae bacterium. Classification (GTDB taxonomy): domain Bacteria; phylum Acidobacteriota; class Blastocatellia; order Pyrinomonadales; family Pyrinomonadaceae; genus DASQDT01. The sequence goes on from DASUNL010000485.1 coordinate 2,542, forward strand.
GGAAGGCCCTGAGGGATGAAGGCGCGGCGGGAGTCCGCTCGATGAGCACAAACTTTTCGGGCGGCCGTCGCGCGGTGATAGAATGCGCGCCTCGCTCAAAGGGTTTGACGCCGCCTCGAAGCCGAACGTCCTCGCCATAGTCCCCGCCCCGCGAAAGGAGCGCCCGTGGAATCCTCCGAAGTTGTCAAAAGCATACTCCTCAACTACCTGTTCGCCGCGCCCACGCTCCTCGTGTGGCTCGCCGGCGTGCTCGTCTCCATCGTCCTCTGGCGCAAACACCCGCGCGTGTCGCTGTTGGCGCTCGCCGGCTTCGGCGTCGCGCTCCTCGTCGCGCTCGCCTACGGCTTCGTCTTCGTGCTGCTCAACCATTGGCTCAACTCGGCCGAGATCGCCTACGACCAGCGCGAGTATTATTACAACGCGCTGCGCTTCGTCTTCTCGCTCGTCGAGGCCGTGGCGGCCGTGCTCATCGTGACGGCCGTCTTCACGGGTCGCGGCCCGCGCGTCGCCGCGACCGCGACCGCGACGACGAATCGCCCTTAAACGACGACGCCTCGCCAGTTTTTTTCTGACGAGGACGCCGGGCCGACTTTTCTCTTAAACGCCGGATTTAATCTTTGAGGAGCGGGCGCGCTTCCGAGGCGCGGACGTGCGCGGGGAGCTGGCGGTGCGTGCTCATCATGAAGGCGGTCGAGCTTGAGCGCAGAGCGTTGCCGTGCGTGGCGGCGAGGCGTATGAGGCGGCCGAAGGCGGACGCGCCGTAG
>DASUNL010000486.1:0-3026 GCA_036277175.1 Pyrinomonadaceae bacterium
CTTTCGATTTACGATTCACGGCTCGGACAGCGCGCCCTTCAAACACGATTCACGACTGACGATTGACGATTCACGTCTTTAATGTCTCGCGAGAACATCCTCTTCTCAATCATCGGCGTGCTGCTCGGCTACGCCGTCGCCGCGACGTTCGTGACGTACGCGAACCGAGGCGCGGTTGCGACGGGCGGCGCGCTATCGTCCGCGCAGGCGCAGGCGGGCGCGGAGCTTCCGCCCGACCACCCGGCCCTCGGCGCTGACGGCGGCGCGGGTCAGGCCGAGTTCCGACGCCAGCTCGAAGCGGCCGAGGGCGAAGCGCGCTCCGACCCGCAGAGCTTCGAGGCGCAGGTGCGCGCCGCCGGGATGAACGCCGACGCGGGCGACTTCGACGACGCCACTGACTTCCTCGTCCGCGCGCACGAGCTGCGCCCCGAAGACTACGAAACGGTCGTCCTCTTGGGAAATATCTCCTACGAGGCCGGGCGCTTCGAGGTCGCCGAGCGTTGGTACAAGGAGGCGCTCGCGAAGAAGCCCGATGACATAGAGGTGCGCACAGACCTCGGCCTCACCTACTTCATGCGCGAGCCGAAGCGCACGGACGATGCGGTCGCGGAGTTCCGCCGCGCACTCCAGCAGAACCCCGAACACGAGCGCACGCTGCACAACCTGACGCACGTCCTCACGCGCAAGGGCGACCTCGAAGAGGCCGAGCAGACCCTCACACGCCTCGAAAAACTGAACCCAGCGAACCCCGACCTCGCGCGCCTGCGCGAATCGCTCGCCACCGCTCGCACGACGCTCAAGGCCGCGACCGAGCGCGGCGGCGGCGCGAAGAGGGACGGGAAGCAGTGACGCGCCGCAACGCGCTTAAAATCCTTCGGGCGGTCGTCGGCAACACGCGGACGGCCGCCGAAATCTTTTCGGCTCTCGCCGTCACAATCTTCGTTACGACTCTTCCGGTCGAAGCCCGCGCGCCGCGACAGGAACAGCCGCCGCGACAAGAGCAGACGACCGACGCGCAGGTCGTGCGCGGCGTCGCGAACGTCACGCCGAAGCCCGAAGACGTGCGGCGCGACGAGGCGACGCAGACGAAGCGCGCCGGCATACGCATCCGCGTCAAAGACTCGGACGGGCAGCCGGTCGCGCGCAAACGCTTCTACCTGCTCGAACGCGACGTGTTCGCGGCCGGAGTCGATTGGTCTTCGCGCCCGCGCCGCGAGCAGTTTTTGACGGGCGCGAGCGCGGAGCTTCGCGAGTGGCTCGCGCGCCACGACTGCGACTCGCTCTACTGCCCCGAGTACGAGGCCGAGTTCGACGCCGCGCGCGAGAGCGTCCCTGAGTTCAGACGCGCTTACGCCGAAGGGCTGCGCAAGTACAAGAACCCGCGCACGGCGCTCCGTTGGATTACCGTCAGCTTTCCTCTCAAGAACCTCCGCACGGGCTTCTACGAGCGCAAGCGCGCGTGGACTGAAGAGGCCGCGCGCCGCGCCGGTCTCGTCGCTTCCGTGATGACGGACGAGCGCGGCGACGCCTACTTCCTCGGCGTCGAGCAGAAAGACTTTTACGTCTCCAACGTCTTCCCGCTCGAACGCGGCCGAGTGGTCTGGAGCGCGCTGGTGCGCGTCCCCGCGCTTCTGCCCGGCAAACTCCACTCGGCGTCGGTCGAACTCCTCGCTCCGAAGCAGTGAACGATTGACCGGCCGCGAAGCGCGCGGCGCGATGACGTGGGCGCGTCACGGTCACACTAACGACTCGGACGCTTAAACGGATGAGCGACAGATGGCGAGCGATGGCGATTCTCCTTTTGGCCGCGCTCCTCTTCGTCTGCACGCGCCCGACCTCAGTCGAGACGGGCGCGGCCTCCGCCGAACCCGAACCCGCGCAGCGACGCGCCCGCACCCAAAGGGGTCGCGCCCCGACGCGGCGCGCGCGTCAGAGACGCCCCCGCGTCGATTACTCGAACTTCTCTCACCACACGGCCGCGCATAAAATCAACTGCGCGCAGTGTCACAGCGTCCCGACCGCGAACTGGCCGAGGGCGCGCGCGGTCGATGCTTTCCCCGACGTGACCGACTTCCCCGGCCACGACGCCTGCGTGCGCTGCCACCGCGAGCAGTTCTTCCGAGGCGCGCGACCCATAATCTGCACCGTCTGCCACACCATCGTCTCGCCGCGCGAAGGCCCGCGCTTCGCCTTCCAAAACCCGAATGCGACGGACGCCCCGCGCCCCGCGCCGCGCAAGCCCGCCGCGCAATCGCAGTTCTCCACAAACTTCCCGCATGACGTGCATCAGGACGTGATGGCGCGTCGCGAGCGACGCCGCGACTCTTCAAACGACGCTGACGCGAGCTTCGTCCGCGTCTCGTTCCAAGAGACGGCGGCGGCGCGGCGCGTAGACAGTTGCACGCTCTGCCACCAGACCTACATGCCGCAGGGCGACTCCGATGACGAGGCGATGCCGGGACGCCCCTCGGACGTTGACGAAACCCTCTGGCCGAAGAAGGGGACTTTCAAGACGACGCCGCGCGACCACGGCTCCTGCTTCAACTGCCACTGGAAGGACGGCGGCGCGCGCCCGCTCGCCTCGGACTGCGCCGCCTGTCACAACCTGCTGTCGGCGGACGTGCCGTATGCGAAGCCGCGCGTCGACTACGACGCGAGCCCTTCGGTCGTCGGGAAGCTCGCCGACCCGCAGATGCGTGAGAAGCTGGCGCGGCGCGAGTCGTCGCGCTTCCGCCACGAGGTCGAGCGTCACGAGGGCTTGGGCTGCACGAGTTGTCATTTGCAGATGACGGCCGTCAACACGCTCAACCCGGCGACGCTCAAAGTGCCCATCCTCTCGTGCGGCGGGACGGGCACGGGCTGCCACATCGGCGCGAAACCGAAACGCATCTTAAACGACGAGGTCGGGCAGCGACGCGCCGACGCGGGCTTCGCCTGCGCCAAGTGTCACGCGCAACTCGGCCGCGCGCCCGTGCCCGCCTCGCACGACGAGGCCGTCCCGAGGCCGAAGTGACGGGGAAGAGGTG
>DASUNL010000487.1:0-5676 GCA_036277175.1 Pyrinomonadaceae bacterium
TTCGGCGAGGCCACGTTCTCGTACCTTCAGGAGTCGGCCAAGGAACTCTCGCAGCACCCTGAGCGCGCCGTCGATGTCTTCTTAAACGAAGTGCTGGAGCGCGTCGACCAGCACCTCGTCGTCGTCTTAGACGACTATCACCACCTCGGCGAAGAGACGCCCGTTCACCGCGTCGTTGACAGGCTGTTGAGTTACCTGCCCGACGTGATGCACGTCATCATTATCTCGCGCGACATGCCGCCGATTGCGCTCGCGCGCCTGCGCACGCAGTCGTCTCTGAGTGTCGTCGACCGGGCGGAACTGCTTTTCACGGACGAGGAGACGCAGGAGCTTTTCCGCAAGGTCTTCGACCTTGAGCTGAGCCCCGAACAGCTCGCCGAGTACCGCGAGCGCACGCACGGGTGGATTACGGCTCTACAGCTCGTCCGTCAGGTGGCGCAGCGTCAGGCGCTCGCGCGCGGCAGCGCCTCGCCCGACCTCGTCGAAATCCTCCGCCAGTCGGAGCGCGACATCTTCGACTACTTCGCCGAGGAAGTTTTCTCCGACGAGTCGGAGGACGTGCAGCAGTTGTTGTTGAGAGTCTCGCTACTCGACCGCGTCGAGCCGGAAACTTGCTCGAACCTCTATCCGGGTCAGCAGAGCGTCGCGCAGTTGCAGTCGCTCGTGCGCCGCAACGTCTTTCTCACACTCGCGAGCGACGGGCGCGGTGAAGAGTTTCGTCTTCACCCGCTGTTCCGAAGTTTCCTACAGCGTCGCTTCCGCGCCGAAGCGGGCCGCGCGGGACTCGCCGCCGAACACTCGCGCTGCGCCAACTATTTTCTTGAGCGCGGGCAGTGGGAACAGGCGATGCGACATTTGCTCGCGGCCGAAGAGTTCGAGCTTGCGTCGCGCACCATCGCCGAGCGCGGCGGCGCGTGGATTTCGGCGGGCGCGCTCGCCTCGCTCGTCTCGTTCGCCGACGCTTTGCCGCCCGCCGAGCTTGAGAAGCACCCGCGCGCGCTCGCGCACCGCGCCGAGGTTGCGCGTCTGCAAGACGAGTACGACACGGCGCAGTCGCTCTTCCGCCGCGCCGCGACCTTGCTTCACGAACAGGGCGACGCAGAGGGAGAGGCCGAAGTGCTTCACTCGCTGGCGACGATTACGCGGCGTCGCGGCGAGTTCGAGACGGCCTTCTCTTACCTCGACCGCGCGACGGAGCTTTCCGACGAACGCTCCATCGTCCGCGCCAAGTGTGGCAACACGCGCGGACTCTGCTTCGTCGCGATGGGCGAGTGGACGGAGGCCGAGCGCGAGTTTCGTGTCGCATTGAAGACGGCCGAAGAGTTGGGCGACGAGTATTATACGCGCGTCATCTCGCACAATCTCGGCATGCCCGCCGGGATGCGCGGCGACTTCGGCGAGGCGATGCGCTGGATGCGCCGCATGCTTCGCACGAACGGCGAGGCCGCGCCGCTCCCGCAGGAAGCAATCGCGCACCTCAACCTCGCGCGCTTCAACTGTCATCGCGGCGAGTTCGCCGAGTGCGAACAGCACCTCGACCTCGCGCTCGAAGCCTGCCAGCTCTTCAACATGACGGGCCTGCGCGGTCAGATTTTCGAGACCTACGGAAACCTCTACCGCGAGCGCGGCGACGCGGCGCGCGCCAGTGAGTTTTACGACCGCGCCGCGCGCGCCTACGACGAGGCGGGCATCGACATCACGCTGACGCCCGCCGAGCTTCTCGAAGAGAAGGCTCTGCTCGCGATGCAGCTCGGCGACCACGCCGAGGCGCGCGCGCTCCTCGACCGCCTCATCTCGGCCCGCACCGACGCGCGCGACGAGATGGGCCGCCAGCGCGCACTGCTCGCGCGCGGGCGCGTCCTGCTCGCGCAAGGCAAACAGGAGGCGGCGCGCTCAGACCTCTACCCGGCCTTGGAATTCTTCCGCGCGCAGGGGCTTTACTACAACGAGGCACACGCGGCCCTCGCGCTCGCCGAGTGCGACCACGCCGACGGCCGCGACAGCGAGATGATTGAGCACCTGCGTCGCGCGCTCGACCTCGCCGCGCGCTACGATTACGAGTACTGGCTTCAGCGCGAAGTCGCGCGCGGGCCCCGCCTCTTCGCCGCGCCCGAGGCGTTGGAGCTTCTGCCGGCCGACTTGCGTGAGCAGGTCGCGGCCGTCGCCGCGCAGCCGCACGCTCCGGCGCGCGCGTCCGTTCCGGCGTTCGTCATCGCGCCCGCGCCTTCGGCCGAACTCTCGATTAACATGCTCGGCGCGGTCGAAATCTTCCGCGACCCGGCCCGCCCGCTCGCCGCCGACGCTTGGGTGACGAAGCGCGCGCGTGATATTTTGTGCTTCATCGCGTCGCGGCGTCACAGGCGTGCGTCGAAGGACACGATTATTGACACCTTCTGGGCTGATGCCGACTTTGCCGTAGTCGAAAAGAACTTCCACCCGACCGTTTCGCACATACGCAAGGCGCTCAACAGCAATCAGCCCCTCAAACAAAACTTTCTCCTCTACCGCGACGGCGACTATCAACTCAATCCGGAGTTCTCCTACTCGATAGACATCGAGGAGTTCGACCGTCTCGTCGCAGAGGGCGAGGCGGCGCGTCGCGCACGCGACCAAGAGACTCTGGTGCGTGCCTTCGAGGGCGCGCTCGCGCTCTATCGCGGCGACTTCATGCAGGGCAGCTACGACGACTGGGTCGAGGAACAGCGTTCCTATTATCAAGAACAATACCTGCGTCTGTTGGAGATGCTCGCGACGGCGGCTCGGAAGTCTGAAGAGTGGCCGCGCTCGCTTCACCTCGCGCAGCAAATCCTCCGCGAAGACCCTTTCCGCGAAGACGTGCATTGCGCCGTCATGCGCGCGCACGCCGCGCTCGGCAATCGCGTCGCCGTGCGCGAACAGTACGAGACACTGCGCAAGCTGCTGCGCAAGGAGTTGGGCGTCGAGCCGGCCGCCGAGACGCAGAGAATTTACAAGGAACTCCTGAAGTAAGCCGTTGTCTTTCAGTAAGTTAGAGGGGGATGGCGGCGAAAGAAAAAAAGAACCTTTTTGTAACACTATGCCGGGGCTGTTGGGATACTTTGATAAGATTGGCGGGATGTAAAACCGCCGTCAGGTTCATCAAAAACCCGTTCCCGACGCGGGCCTGCCTCGTGTCCGGGAATGTCACTCAAACGAAACAAGCCGAAGCCCCGTCCCGGCCCAGAGTTTATGACCGGAGATAGGATAAAGATGCGAAAGTTGGCCGCGCTCGCGCTGTCAGTCTTACTGTGCGCGACCCCCGCGAGCGCAGGTCTCCTCGTGCGCCAGACCGAAGGGCTGGTCGTGACGGGCGCGGACGGCGTTCAGTACGAAGGCCCGGCGGGACTCGTCGTCACGGGCGCTGACCAACTGCTCGGCCTCGAAGTCAACGGCATCATCTCCACTCCGTCCGACGGCCTCGTCGTGACGGGCGCGGACGGCGTCGGCGCAAGCGGCGCGGACGGCCTCGTCGTCACCGGCGCGGACGGCGTCGGCTACCGCGCCGAGAGTGCCGACAGCATCACGGCCGTCAACACGAACGGACTCGTCGTCACCGGCGCGGACGGGCTCGTCGTCACCGGCGCGGACGGGACTACCTACCACCCCACATCAATCGTCATCAATAACGGCGACGGACTCATCGTCACCGGCGCGAACGGTTTAGTAGTCACCGGCGCGGACGGCGCGCGCAGAACCGTCAACGACGGACTCGTGGTGACGGGCGCGGACGGCCTCGTCGTGACCGGCGCGGACACCTTGGAGATGCAGCGCGCGCAGCAGGTGACGGCCACCGCACCCGACGGGACGACTTACGCAATCTCGCCCGTCGGCCTTGTCGTGACCGGCGCGGACGGACTTTTGTTCACGAGGTTGAGCGGGGTCGAAATGACGAACGTCGTCGGCCTCGTCGTGACGGGCGCGGATGGCTTAGTCGTTACCGGCGCGGACGGCGCGCAGCACAACACGGGGTTGATGAGCGTTGACCCGCTGCTGCTGACGGCGATTGCCGAGGCGACCGACGACAGCAACGTCAACGCCGCAGTCATCTATCACCGCTCGGTGACGGACGCGGACATCGCAGACCTTCAGCGCGTCGGCGTCACCGGCGGCACGCGCTTCCGCGTCCTGCCCGTCGTCGTTCTCACCGCGACGAAAGAACAGCTATTAGAAATCTCTCGACTGCCTGCCGTGCGCTCGATTTACGGCAACACGACGTTGCAATGGAGCGCGGCCGACACGAGCCGCGACGTGACGGGCTTGCCACGCGCGCGCGCCGACATCGACCTCAAGCAGTTCAATCGCGGCAACTCAGCGACGGGCGCGGGAGTCGGCGTCGCCGTCATCGACACCGGCATCGACGGCGGACACCCCGACCTCTCCGGCCGCGTCGTGCGCAACGTCAAGCTGGCCGACTTCGGCGGGCTTCTGCCCATCGGCTTCAACTACCCCGTCAACATCCAGAGTTTGCGCAACACCGATTTGATTTACGGCCACGGCACGTTCGTCGCCGGCCTCATCGCGGGCAACTCGACGCGCACGAATGGACGTTTCAGTGGCTACGCGCCGCGCGCCTCGCTCGTCGGCTTGAGCGCGGGCGACGCCAATCTCTTCCACGTCCTCGCCGGCTTCGACTACGTCCTGCAACACCGCAGCGCGCTCAACATACGAGTCGTCAACTGTAGCTTCTCGGCCAACACGGTCTTTAACGAGCACGACCCCGTCAACGTCGCGACGCGGATGCTGGCCGAGAGCGGCGTCAACGTCGTCTTCTCGGCGGGCAACACAGGCCCCGGCGCGAACTCTTTGAACCCTTACGCCGTCGCCCCTTGGGTCGTCAGCGTCGCGGCCACCGACGAGCGCGGGCGGCCCGCCAGCTTCTCTTCGCGCGGCGTCTTCGGCAGCTCATTCTTCCGCCCGACGCTGACCGCGCCCGGCGTCAATCTCGTGAGCGCGCGCAGCGGCGGCATCTCCGTGACGGGCGTGCTCGGCCTCGGCACCGGCAACGACCTGAGCTACATCTCTCTGTTCGACCTGCCTTACTATACGACGGGCAGCGGGACGAGTTTCACCGCGCCGCAGGTGGCGGGCACGATTGCGCTGATGCTTGAGATGAATCCGAATCTCACGCCGGCGCAGGTGCGCGAGATTCTTCAGAAGACCGCGACGCCGCTGCCGCCCTTCTATCCTTTCGAGGTCGGCGCGGGGATGCTCAACTCGCACGCCGCCGTGCTCGCGGCCGCCTTCCCGCAGCGCAACCTCGGCTACTTCAAAACGACGCTCGACCGTGGGCAGGTGCGCTTCATTAAAGAGTCTTTCAACTTCGCGGGCGTCGCGCAGCCGGGCGCGCCGCACGAGACTACGTTGACGATGCCGAACGGCACGCTCGCGGCTTTCCTTCAAGTCGCGTGGGGGCCGCACGTCTCGAAGAGCGATTTGGCGATGACGGTCGTCGCGCCGGGCGGCGAGCAGAAGAACGTGAACGCGCTGAACCTTCCGGGGCTGACGGGCAAGCGCGAGCGTCTGACGCTGGCGAACCCGGACGCGGGGACTTGGCGCGTGCGTGTCGGCCACACGCTCGGCGCGCTCGCGTCGCCGCAACAGTTTAAGGGCGTGCTCGAAGTCACGCGCGTCGAGAGCGCGCCGCTCAGCGACCTCCAA
>DASUNL010000488.1:0-2921 GCA_036277175.1 Pyrinomonadaceae bacterium
GAAGCCGACGTTTCAACTCGGGCTTCGACTCCGGGGGACGCCCCCTCCGCACGTCGCGACGAACCCGCTTCCGGCGCGGAGAGAAAAATTCAACGCCTGCTCGTCACGAAGGCCGCGCTCGAAACGCTCTTCGTCCTCGCGCTCGCCGCCTCATTCTTTTACCTAAACCTTAACCCTTGGATAGAAGGCGCGGCGTCGTTGGCCGAAGGACGGCGCGTCGAAGGGTGGGTCGTCGGCGCGCGCGGTGTCGGTGACGAAGCTTTGGAAGTTCAACTCTTCGTTGACGGGAGGTTCGCCGCGAGCGCACCGGCCGAACGTGAGCCGGCGGCGGGCAGGCCGCACCCGTCGGGCGCGCGCGCGTTCGCCTTCGATTTGCCGCCGCTCGAAGCGGGCGAGCACGAGGCGCGCGTCTACGTCATACACGCCGGAGGCGACGGATGGCGTCGCGCGCTGCACCCGGTCGGCGCGCCTTTGCGCGTAAGGTCGGAAGGCGGTGAGTAAAGTTTGAGCGAGGCCGTCATCGAGAAAGAAAGTCGCGGGGGCGACGCCAGTGCGCGCTCGCTCGCGGCGTGGGAGATCGTATCGGTCGCCGTCTCGACGCTCGTCGGCGAGTGGCTCGTCTTCTCGCTCGGCGGCGGAAGCAACGCACTCCTCGCCTTCCCCGTGGCGCTCGTCTTCGTCTTCATGTTCCTCTCGCATCGCGCGCGCGGCGAGGGCTTGCGCGAACTCGGACTGCGCCTCGACAACTTCGCGCGCGCCGCGCGTCTGCTCATCATCCCGACGCTACTGATGAGCGCCGCCTGCGTCGGCCTCGGCCTCTACTTCGGAAGCATCGACTTCTTCAAGTGGTACGGCGGGCAGTCGGTCTTCGGCGTCCCGGCGCTCGGACTCGCTTGGGGACTCGTCCAGCAGTACGCGCTTCAAGGCTTCGTCAACCGGCGCGCGCAAATCGTCTGGGGTCGCGGGTGGCGGAGCAGCCTCGTCGTCGCGCTCCTCTTCGGCGGCCTGCACCTGCCGAACCCCACGCTCACGCTCGTCACCTTCGGCGGCGGCCTCGTCTGGGCGCGAGTCTACCAGCGCGCGCCGAACCTGTTCGCGCTCGGCCTCTCGCACAGCCTCATGACTTGGGTGCTCATCTCGACCGTCCCCGCCCCTTGGCTTTACGGCCTGCGCGTCGGCTACAAGTTCTTCACCTGACAACCCCCCGATTTCGTGTGCGCACGAGAGGCCCGCGCGAAAAACCGGACGGGCCTCGGGCGCATCTAAAGACCGATGAAGAAGTGGGTTTTACTGTCGTCGGTCATCATTTTCGTCTTGACGCTCAAAGTTCTGGATTCGGCGGATGTGCCCGGCGCGCGGCCCGTGGTCGGCCGCGCGACGCTGCCATTTAACGTCGCACGTCTCTACGCGCGCGAGCCTGACACGGAGCTTTCGATGCCGGTTGAGGGCGCGCGCGTCGGCGGCGTGAGTGACACTTGGCACGCCGAGCGTCCGGATGGACGCCGTCACGAGGGGCAGGACATCTTCGCCCGGCGCGGGACGCCCGTGCGCTCCGCGACGGAAGGCTACGTCGTGCGCGTCGGCGAAAGCCCCTTGGGCGGGAAGACCGTCTTCGTGATGGGCGCGGGCGGTCGCGCCTATTACTACGCGCATCTAGACCGCCACGCGGAAGACCTCGCCGCCGGAGCTTACGTCACGACCGAGACGGTACTCGGCTACGTCGGCACGACCGGCAACGCCACGGGGACGCCTCCGCACCTACACTTCGGCGTCTACACGCCCGAAGGCGCGCTCAACCCTCTCCCCATCCTCAAGGACAGAGGCTAAACGCTTTCCGAGTCGTTGCAAAAAATTATGCAAGGCGCGGATTTAATCAAAGCCCGCGCCCGGCCTCCCTTCGTTCGCCGATTTAAACTTGCGCGCGTCGTTGTTGATACTTCGGGGAAAATTATGACTCGCCGAGGCTATACGTGTTCAACGATGCTTTGTTATACTGCATCCAACTTGCGTGTGAGCAGGTCGGGCGGTCGCCGCCGTCTTTCGGGACGGGGGAGGAAAGTCCGAACACCACAGGGCAGCGAGCCAGCTAACGGCTGGGCGTCCGCCGTGCGAAGTGGTTGTTAAGTCAGCCGTTTCGCTTCTGCGGACGACGACAAGTGCAACAGAGAAGAGACCAGCCAGCGGGCCGCGCGTCTTCGGGCGCGCGCGCAGCGGGTGATGGGTGAAACGGTGCGGCCCCTGCGGGGGCTTAAAGTAAGAGCGCACCAGCACGCTTGGCGACAGGCGTGGCTAGGTAAACTCCTCGCGGTGCAAGACCAAATAGGGAGGCGTCAAAGAGGGCTGCCCGCCCGAAGACGCAGCTCTTCCGGAATGGAAGAGCGCGCTACGACCTCCGGGTAGGTCGCTTGACCCTGACGGCAACGTCCGGGCTAGATGAATGATCGCCGCCCCGGCCTCGGCCGGGGAGACAGAATTCGGCTTACAGACCTGCTCACACCACGCAAGCCCGAAGTCCGCCCTCAACCGCGGGCCGTCCGCGCGGCTCAAAGTACTTTGGCGCTCTGGCTGTCAGCTTCCGCAAAAGGGGAACAGAAGGATGGCGAACCGTAAAGGAGTCTTCATCGGGGCCTACGTGCCCGCCGATTTGAAGGACGCTTTGCAGCGGCGCGCGCGCGCCGAAGACCGCACGCTGTCGCAGGAGATTACGAGGATTCTGAAGGAGGCCGTGCACGGCACGCGCCTGCCGCCCGGCATGGTCGACCGCCGCGCGCCCGGCTCTCCCTCGCGCCGACGCGCCGACGACCCGCTCCCGCGCCGACGCAAGGACGACCTGCCCCACGGCCCCGGCGAACAGTCGAACGGCAACGAGTGAACCCTGTCGGCGGGGGCGAAGAGTTTCAAGGCGCGTGCGCGAGACTTAA
>DASUNL010000489.1:0-4239 GCA_036277175.1 Pyrinomonadaceae bacterium
CGCAAGCGCCGCGTCGTCGTCGCCCGCGCGCGCGAAGACTTTGACGAGCGCGAAGCCTTCGAGCAGTCGGCCGCGCGCGCGTGCGCGCAGTCGTCGCAGGATGTATGGGAGTCGCATCGGTCGCGGGCTTGGGGATGCACATTATATTTCAAGTAGCGCGTCTGTTAACAACGCGGAGGCAAGCCTTGCGGCGCGGGTCGCGCAGGCGATACACTGCGAACTCGCCCCCGCACGACGCTGTCCGTGCCTCTTCATCAATCTATGAGCACAACCGAAAAGGGAGAGCCTGAAGTCGCGACGCCCGAGGCGCGCCCGGTGGCCGAGGCGCTGCCGCTCGTCGCGGTCGTCGGCCGCCCGAACGTCGGCAAGTCAACGCTCTTCAATCGCGTCATCGGCGAACGCCGCTCCATCGTCGGCGACGAGCCGGGCATCACGCGCGACCGCATCTACGGCGAGTCCGAATGGCAGGGCCGACGCTTCTCCATCGTCGACACGGGCGGCATCGTGCCCGACGACGACGCGCTCATCCCGGCCAACATTCTTCGCCAAGCCGAGTTCGCCATCCGCGAGGCCGTCGCGCTCGTCTGGGTCGTCGACGTGCGCGCCGGGACGACGCCGCTCGACGAAGAGCTGGCGCGCGTCCTGCGCTCGACGGGCAAGCCCATCGTCGTCGCCGCCAACAAGGCCGACGCAGTGCGCCTCGAAGCGCACGCGGGCGAGTTCCACCGTTTCGGCTTCGCCGACGTCGTGCCGCTCTCGGCCGAACAGGGCGACGGCGTGGCCGAGTTGCTCGACACGCTCGTCGCGCTCCTCCCCGCGAGCGAAGAAGGCGCGTCGGACGAAGACGCCGACGAAAAGCAGAACCGTGAGATACGCCTCGCCATCGTCGGCCGCCCGAACGTGGGGAAGTCTTCGCTACTGAATCGCATCTTGGGCGAAGACCGCGTCATCGTCTCGCCCGTCGCGGGGACGACGCGCGACGCCGTCGACACCGTGCTCGAACGCGACGGCCGCAAGTTCCGTCTCGTGGACACGGCGGGCATCCGTCGCAAGGGCAAGACCGAGGAGATGGCCGAGAAGCTCGCGGTCGTGATGGCGCGCCGAAGCCTTGAGCGCGCGGACGTGGCCGTCGTCGTCGTCGACGCGGCCGACGGCGTGGCCGCGCTCGACGCGAACATCGCCGGCTACGCGGTCGACGCCGGCTGCTCCGTCATCCTCGCCGTCAACAAGTGGGACGCCGTGCCCGACAAGGAGACGGGGACGCCCGCCGCCTTCGAGCGCGACATGCGCGACAAGATGAAGTTCCTCGAATGGGCACCGGCCGTGACCATCTCGGCTCTGACGGGCCAGCGCGTCGAGAGAATCTTGCCGCTCGCCGTGCGCGCCGACGAGGCGCGCGCGCGTCGCATCTCGACCTCACAGCTCAACGACTTCTTCGAGCGCGCCATCGCGAGTCCGCGCGCGCCGACCGCGCCCGCGCCGGTCAAAGGCGGACGCTCGCGTCTGCACGTCCAGTACGTCACGCAGGTCGGCGTGCGGCCGCCGAAGTTCATCGTCTTCACGGCTGGCGGGCGTCCGGGCCTGCACTTTTCTTACGAGCGATACCTGCAAAACCGCCTGCGCGAGGAGTTCGATTTCTTCGCGACGCCCCTGCGCATCGTCGAGCGGCACAAGAAGAACAGATGAAGCTTTCAGCATTCAGCATTCAGCGTTCAGCAGTCAGCGTTCAGCTCACGGCCGTCGCCGTCACGCATGCGGACAGCGACAACTGAAGTTAAGGCTTGCCATCTTCCGGCTGATAGCTGAACGCTGAACGCTTCTCAACATAATGAGCAACCCCGACACAGACCTGCGAAGGCTCTTTGAGCTGATGAGCGATGCCGCGCTCGTCGTGGACGAGCGGGAGGGTCTCATCGTCGCGGCGAACAAGGCTTTCGCGGGCGTGGTCGAGCGCGAGCGTGAAGAGTTGACGGGCGGGCTGGTCGCGTCGCTTCTGGCGTTCGAGGCGGACGCGGCGGGCGGCGACACGGGCGAGCGCGCGAGCCTGTTCGCGGGCGACGGGCGCGGATGGATTCCCGTCCGCGTCGAGCGCGCGCCCGTCAGTTGGGACGGCCGCGAGGCTTCGCTCTACGTCGTCAGGCGCAACGTCCGTCTCGGCGAGCCGGACGGCGAAGGACTCGGCGAAGAGGAGGTGCGCGCTCTCTTCGACTATTTGCAGGAGGCGACCGAGCAGGTCGAGGTCGTCAACCGCGTCGTCGCCGCCGTCAACTCAAGCCGCACCATCGCCGAAGTCTTCAGCCTCGCGAGTCAACAGATGGGGACGCTCGTCCCGTTCGACCGCGCCTCCATCGCGTTGTGCGAAGGGGGCGGAGAGCGTCTGCGCGTCTTCGCGCTCTCGGGCGAGCACGCCGGCTCGCTCACGGTCGGCTCGCTCGGGCAGATGCGCGGCTCGGTCACCGAACTCGCGCTCGCCGAGCGGCGCATGATAGTCATCCCCGAACTCGAAAGCGAGACGCGCTTCAACCTCTACGAAGATTTGCGACGCGAAGGCTTCCGCTCGGCCGTCTGCGTCCCGCTCTTCTCGACCCACGCGGCCGTCGGGAGTCTTAATCTCACGAGTCGCACGCCCGCCGCATACAACCGCCGTCACCTGCTCGCGCTCGAACGACTCGCGCCGCCGCTCGCCATCGCCATCGAAAAAATCCTTCTGCTCGAACAGGCCGAACGACGCTCGCGCGAAATGGAAGCGGCCGCGCGCAGGGAAGAGTTGGCCGGGCGCATCGGACGCCTGCTCGCAAGCTCGCTCGACCCGTCGAACGTCCTGCAAGGCGCGGTCGAGCTTCTCGGCCGCGCGCTCGATGCGTCGCGTTGTCACGTCGCGCTCTTCGAGCAGGAGGCGGGGCGCGTGACGGCCTCGGTCGGCTACGAGTACGTTGACGAGTCGTGCGAGAAGAGTCTCCGAGGCCGCGCGCTCCCTCTGAGCACGAGCGGCTACGCGAAAAAGATTCTCGCGTCGGACGAGCCGGTCGCCGTCGACGACTGGGGCGCGGCCGAGGCCGAGGAACTGACAGAGCTTTACAAGGAGCTTCACGTCCGCGCCGCGCTCGCCGCGCCCGTCCATCCGGGCGGCGCGCGCGGCGGAGGCATCCTTGAGCTGCACGACTGTCGAGGGCCGCGACTCTGGACGGACGACGACAAGCGTCTGTTAGGCGCGGTCGCCGCGCAGGTGTCGGTCGCGCTGACGAACGCGGAGCTGTACGAGGCCGCGCGCCTGCGCGCCGAAGAGCTGCGCGGCCTATTTGAAATCTCGCGCACCTTCTCGACCCTGACCGACACTTCGGAAATCAGCGGACGACTCGCGCGCTCGATTGCCAAGCTCGTCGGCGGCGAGATGTGTCTGATTGCGACCTACGACCGCCGTCAGAACACGATGCGCGCCGAAGCGCCCGGCTATCACACGCCGCCCGCTCTGGTCGAAGAGTTTCACTTCCGCCTCGACCGCGAGAACCGCGACGCGCCGCTCTACGCGCTCGCCGAGTCGTTCCTCTCGAACGACCCTGTGAACGACCCGCGTTTGAACCGCGCGTTTGTCGAACGTTATCACATCACGTCGGTGCTAGGCGTCCCGATGCGCATCAAGCGCGAGCTAATCGGCTTCATCTACGTCGGCAACCGCACGGGCGGCTTCCGCCGACGCGACCAGAGGATGCTCGAAATCTTCTCGGCGCAGGCGGCCGAGACCATCGTCAACGCGCGCCTGTTCCTCACCATACAGGCGCAGGCCGAGCGCGAGGCCGTCGTCAATCGACTCTTGCTTTCGCTGCAACGCGGCGGCGAGCCGAAGGACAAGATTCACTCCGTCATCGAGCGCGTCGGGCAGGTCTTAGACCTCGACCGCTGCATCATCGTGCTGTTCGCCGAGGGCGAGCACGAGGACTACTACGGCGAGTGGTGCGCAGAGGGCGTCGTGCCCGTCACGCACGACGTGGAGGTGCGCGAGCGTTCGCCCATCCGCTACGCACTTCGCACCGCGCGACGCCCGCTCGTCGCGGCCGACGTGCGCGAGCACCCGCTCTTTAAAGGACTCGAAGAGCTGGTCGAGCGCACGCAGATTAAGAGCCTGATGGTCGTCCCCATCATGCACTTGGGTCGCGTCATCGGCTCGATCAGCGCGCACCAGACGCGCACGCGACGCCAGTGGGCCGAGGACGACATCGATTTGCTCGTCGCCGTCGCCAC
>DASUNL010000490.1:0-4544 GCA_036277175.1 Pyrinomonadaceae bacterium
AGGATTTCTATTTGCTGACTGTAGAGTTTAATCCCAACGGTGATTAAAACAGGGATACCAAGAATCAATCCAACGTCTCTTATCAAGCTGACCCACTGCGTGATTTCACTCATTGGCTTACTTCAAAACATCAAACTATCAATAGGGCACTTAATACACATTATACGGCAAAAGCGTCGCATAACTCCGCAAGGGATGAGGGTAAGGTAATGTGATGGGCGGGCTTGCGCGGAGGTGTGGGACGGCGCGTTTTCGCGGGGACGCGGTGGTGCGTTAGACTATCGGGGATAATCCGTTAGCGAGTGGCGACAGTGGAACAGAGGGTGAGGGGCGCGTGACACTTGAGGAGAAGCTGAAGGGCCTGCCGATCTCGCCCGGCGTCTACCTGCACAAGGACGACGCGGGAAAGATTATCTACGTCGGCAAGGCGAAGAATTTGCGCAACCGCGTCCGCTCCTACTTCCAGTCGGGGCGCGGCCACGACCGCAAGACGCGCGAGCTTGTGCGCCGCATCCGAGACCTCGAATTCATCGTCACCGACAACGAGGTCGAGGCGCTCGTCCTCGAATCGAACCTCATCAAGCAGCACAAGCCGCGCTACAACGTCCTGCTCAAAGACGACAAGCAGTACCCGCACCTGAAGCTCACCGTCTCCGAGCCTTTCCCGCGCGTGATGATTACGCGCCGCATCCAGCGCGACGGCGCGCTCTACTTCGGCCCGTTCCTCCCGGCCTCTCTCGCGCGCCGCACCATCGACCTCATCAACCGCACGTTCCAGCTGCGCACCTGCGACATCGAAATCGACGGCCGCCTCCCGCGCCCCTGCCTCGAATACCACATCAAACGCTGCCTCGGCCCTTGCGTCAAAGGTCTCTGCACGCCCGAGGAGTACGCCGAAAGTGTCCGCGACGTGCGGATGTTTTTGGAGGGGCGCAATAGGGAACTGGCCGACGAGTACGAGGCGCGCATGGCGCGGGCGTCCGACGAGATGAAGTACGAGCTGGCGGCGAAGTACCGTGACCTGCGCAAAGTCGTCCTCGCCGTCTCCGAGCAGCAGAAGATGGCGACGACCGCCGACAGGGACGTCGACATCTTCGGCTACTACCGCGAGAACGCGCGACTCGCGCTCCAACTCTTCACGATGCGCGAGGGCAAAATCGTCGGCCGCCGCGAGTTCTTCTGGGAGGACTTGGCCGAGGACGATGCGTTCGACCCGTCACACTTCCTCTCCGAAGTGCTCACGCAGTACTACTCGACCGACTACGTGCCGCGCGAAGTCCACGTCCCCGCCGACTTTGAAGACCGAGAGCTTTTGGAGAAGGCTCTCACCGAGCGCAAAGGGAGGCGCGTCCGCATCCTCGACCCGCAGCGCGGCGAGAAGCGCGACATGATTGAGCTCGTCGAGAAGAACGCGAAGATTGCCTTCGAGCAAAGGTTCAGGGTCTTAAAGCCCGACATGGAGCGCGTGCTCGAAGAGTTGCAGGAGACTCTGGAGCTGCCGCGCTTCCCCTCGCGCATCGAGTCGTTCGACGTGTCGAACATCTCGGGCGCGGAGAACGTCGCGTCGATGGTCGTCTGCGAGAACGGGAAGATGAACCGCGCCGAGTATCGCAAGTTCAAAATCAAAACCGTCGAAGGCTCGAACGACCCGGCCTCGATGCGCGAGGCCGTCTACCGCCGCTACCGTCGGCAGTTAGACGAGAAGAACCCCCTACCCGACCTCGTGATGATTGACGGCGGCAAGGGCCAACTGAGCGCGGCCGCGACCGCGATGCGCGACCTCGACCTCGAAGCCATTCCGGTCGTCGGCGTCGTCAAGCCGCCGCGACGCCACAACGAGGTCTCGCACCTGCTCGTCAAAGGCCGCGAGCATGAGCCGGTCTTCCTCGACTCGCACTCGGCCGTGCTGAGACTCATCCAGATGATTCGCGACGAGACGCACCGCACGGCCGTCGCCTACCACCGCAAGCGGAGGGAACTGCGCGACTTCACCTCCGAGTTGACGGCCATCCCCGGCGTCGGCGAGCGGCGCAAGAACCGCCTGCTCCGAAACCTCGGCTCGATTCAGCGCGTCTCGCGCGCAGGGTTGGCCGAGTTGACGCCTTTCGTCGGCCGCAAGACCGCCGAGGAGATAGTCGAACACTTCCGCCGCCAGCGCGCGCTCGCCGGAGTCGAGGAAGCGCCCGAGCAGGCCGACCTGCCGGAGGAGCTTGTGCCGCACGCGGGCGACGCCGGCCCGCACGACGACCCGACCGTGATGACCGACGAGACGATTGCCGACGAGCACATCGAGACGCGCCTCGTCGACCCCGAAGGCGACGCCGACGACCTCCAGCCCATACGCTCCGTCGAACCTGACGGCCAGCCACGACGCCCGCGCAAACGCACGCGCAACCAACGCTCCACCAACCCCCACTCGGTCAAACGCGAGAAGCTATCCCAAGCGGCCGACGAAGACGCGGACGCGCGGGCCGAATAAAGAACAAAGAACTCGTTGGCGTCGCGCCGCACGTGCGCCGACGGATTCTGGAACTTCCGCCCGCGCGCGGCCGAAGTATATGGGTCGTATGAAAAGCTTCGGCGGAGGAACGAAAACAGATGCGCTGGTCGAGTGCGGTCTTATTCCTGTTGGCGCTTTCGATATGGCCGTCCACGCTTGACCGTGGCTTGTCTCAGACCCCGTCCGGCGGTCAGGCGGTCGTCGATGTGCCGATGTTATTTCGCGGCCCGATGCCGGCGGTCGAGGTGATGGTCAACGGTCAAGGGCCTTTCCTGTTCGCCATTGACACGGGCGCGGAGGGCGAGGCGCGCGTCGATTCGTCGCTCGTCGAGCGTCTGAAGCTGCGGCCCGCCGGTCAGGTTCAGGCGAGCGACGGCTCGGGGCGCAACACGAGATCGCTCGACGTGTTCGAGCTTGATTCCGTCGCGCTCGGCGGCGTCACGTTCAGGGCGGTGCGCGCGCCCTCGCGCGACTACAACACGTCGCCGAACCTGCCCAACATTGACGGCATCCTCGGCTTCAACCTGTTCGCCGATTACCTTTTGACGCTGGATTACCCCGCGAAGCGCGTGCGCCTTGAGCGCGGCGAGCTGCCGGCGGCCGACGGCGCGCGGGTGCTCAGCTTCGAGAACCCGCGCGGGATTCCGGTCGTGGAGCTGGGCGTCGGCGCGCACAAGATTGCCGCGCACATCGACTCGGGCAACTCAATCGGCGGGTTCGTCTTACCGACCGCGCTCGTCGAAAAGCTCGCGCTGGCCTCGCCGCCCGTGACGCTCGGCAGGGCGCGCACGATTAGCAACGACGTCGAGATTAAAGAGGCGCGTCTGAAAGAGAAAATCCGCCTCGGCGGGTACGAGTTCGCCGAGCCGTCGGTCGTCTACCCGGCGATGACGGACGACGCCAACATCGGCTCGAAGGTGCTCCGCGAGTTCGCGCTCACGTTCGACCAGAAACACAAGCGCGTGCGTCTGAAGCGGCAGGAGACGGCGAAAGCGACGGAGCCGAGCGCCGCCGCCGTCGCCTCTTCCACGGTTGATGCGCGAGACTTCAAGGACTACGCGGGGCGTTACGGCGAGCGCACCGTCTCGGCGGAATCCGGCGAGCTGTTTCTACAGCGACAGGGCGGGATGAAGTTGAAGCTGATTCCCGCCGGCGCGGACGAATTCACTTTGGAGAAAGTCCCGGAGGCGCGCGTCAAGTTCGTCCGAAGCGCGGACGGCAAGGTGGCCGCGATAAATGTTCTG
Source organism: Pyrinomonadaceae bacterium (assembly GCA_036277175.1). Classification (GTDB taxonomy): domain Bacteria; phylum Acidobacteriota; class Blastocatellia; order Pyrinomonadales; family Pyrinomonadaceae; genus DASQDT01. The sequence continues at coordinate 3,745 of DASUNL010000490.1, forward strand.
AACAGGGCGGGCGAGTGGGAGAAGACGGCGCGCGAGCAACCTTAGACGGCGCACGAGCAGCCTTAGACGGCATTGACGAAGGTCGCGCTGTATGACGAAGGTCGCGCCGTCTAAGGCTGCTCGGCTATTAGTTCAAGCTTTCAGCGGGTCGCCGCTTCCTTGGCCTTCGTCTTGCGCTCGGCGAGTGTGCGCTCGGCCTTGCGGTCGGCGAGGAGGATGCTGTCTGTGTTCGGGTTCGTGCCCGGCGCGGCGTAGAAGCGCAGCTCCACGTCGTCGCAGATGAGGTAGCGGAGGTCGCTGCCGCCACCGCCCCGCTCCCACTGCTCGGCGGGCGGCAGCCCCAGCGCGCCCGACATGCCGCCGACGAACGAATCGACGCCCGGCCAGTGCGCGCCCCTGTAGATGACCATCACGGCGTAGAGCCGTCCGTCGAGAAACTTGACCCAGTACTTCTCGACGCCCGACAGGCGCGGGTCGCGCGAGTATGAGGCGTCAACGAATGCGTGCGAGTAGCCGTGCGAGTTGGGCGCGTCCTTTGAACGCGCGAGCATGTGCAGCGCCGTCGCGTCGCGCTCGCTCCCCGGCAGACTCGCCAAGACTTCCTCGACGCTCATCCCTAGACGCACGCCGCCCAAGGCGAGCGACTTCAGAGACGCTCCCGCGCAGGCGGCCGTCTTCGACGTTTCGGCCGCGCGCGCTCCCGGCATCGACTCCCAACCCGGCTCTAAGGCCAATGCCATCTCGGCCGCGCGCTTCGTCGCCGCGACGGCGTCGGCCGGCGTCGTCGTCGCGCCGCTGAC
>DASUNL010000491.1:0-6521 GCA_036277175.1 Pyrinomonadaceae bacterium
AAGAGCCTGTCTTTCACGATTCACGATTCACGGCCTCCGTCCTTTTGCCTTCTTTGAGGCGGTTGCGTTTTGCCCCTCGCCTTCATATAATGCGCGGGCTTCCGGACACGGCCGAGCAGGGTGGCGAAGGGCGTCCGGGGCGCAAGTTTTAGACACCTCCCTCGAACGTCAACGGACAAAACTGATGTCAACGAATCTCAACTGGCGAGAGCGTCGCCGTCGTGTCGCGCCCGGTGGGCGGCCCACCCCCTTGCGCACGCTCACCGCAGGTTTAGTCCAGATGGCGCGCGCCGCCTTCGCCGAGCCTTACGACCTCGCCGTCGAGCGTCACGCCATCGGCCTCAAACGCCTGCCGCGAGAACTCGACGGGATGAGGGTCGTACACCTCTCGGACATCCACCACAGCCCGTTTACGGGGCGCGAGCAGGTCGAGCGCGCGGTGGAGATTGCCAACAGCCTCCAGCCCGACATCGTCGCCTTGACGGGCGACTACATCTCGCACGAGCGCGAGTACGCCGCGCCCTGCGCCGAGCTGCTCGGGAGACTTCGCGCACGGCGCGGCGTCTACGCCGTCCTCGGCAACCACGACAACTGGGTCGACGCGCCCCTCATCACAGACCTCTTCCGGCTCGCGGGCATCCACGTCCTCAACAACGAGGGCCTACGCTACGAGGACGCGGGCGCGTCTTTCTGGCTCGCGGGCGTCAACGACACGATGGTCGGCCTCGAAGACTTGCCGCTCGCTTTGGCGGGCTCGCGCGCCGGAGAGATGAAGCTCCTGCTCGCGCACAACCCTGTGATTCTGCGACGCGCGGCGCGCGCCGGTGTCGACCTCGTGCTCTCCGGCCACACGCACGGAGGCCAAGTCACTTGGCGCTCGGAACGCTCGGCCTCGGGCCGCGTCCGCCGACGCATCCTGCGCGGGCTTGGCCGTCGCGGCGAAACCCAAATCTACGTCACGCGCGGCGTCGGCACGGTCGTCCTGCCCGTCCGCTACGGCTGCCGCCCCGAAGTCTCCCTGCTGACGCTCCGCTGCGCCGACTAAAAATCAGTGACGAGTAACGAGTAACGAGTGACAAGTTAAAAGCTTGTCTTAGGCTCGTCACTCGTCACTCGTCACTCGTCACTTCTTTTATGGCTTCCCGCGTCGTCACGCTGCCGAACGCCCTGACCATCTTCCGGATGATTCTCATCCCGGTCTTCGTCTCGGCGCTCTACTATCACAGGTTCGGCCTCGCCCTGACCATCTTCGTCATCGCCGGCATCACCGACGGCCTCGACGGACTCCTCGCCCGACGCTTCAACATGGGGTCGCAGCTCGGCCAGATTCTCGACCCCATCGCCGACAAACTCCTGCTCGTCACCTCGTTCGTCACGCTCTCTCTGCCCTCCATCATCCCCAAGACGAACCACCTGCCCGTGCCCTTCTGGGTGACGGCCGTCGTCATCAGCCGCGACGTCTTCATCATCGTCGGCGCGGCCGCCATCAACGTCGTCACAGGCTTCCGAGGCTTCCGCCCCTCTTGGCCGGGCAAGGCCAGCACGTTCGTCCAAATCGTCGCCATCTTCATCATCCTCCTCGCCGCGCGCTTCCCCGTCATACGCGGCTACGTCCTCCCGACCGTCTACCACACGGTCGTCGCCTTCGCACTCTTCTCAGGCATCCACTACGCCTTCTGGGTCAACCGCCTGATGAACGACGAGCGCGCGGGACGCGAAAACAACTGAGTCGTCCGTGAACGCGAAAGGGCCGCGACGGCAAGTTCCCACTCTTGCCGCCGCGGCCCTTTCTGACGGATTCACGTCAGTTGCCGCCGTGAACCCGTGTCTGGTTACTGCCTGATTTCGACGGCGCGCTGGGCGACGCCGCCGAGCGGCGAAACGGCGCAGACCGTCGTCGGGATGGTCGCGATGTTGCGCTGGCGGAACGACCAGATGCCGTCCGTCTGGCTGACGGCCGCCGCGCCGAGGCGCGGGCCGGCGCATCCCGTGCCCGTGGCGTTCATGACGCCGGCGTGAACGTCAACGGTGGACGCCATCACGCCCTGACCGTTGCGGGTGTTGACGCCTTCGACGCGCAGCTCACGGTTGCCCGTGCGGCCCTCTGTGCGGGTGATGGCGACGCCATCCTTGCCGGGCTGCTGCGTGACGACTTCGGTCTCGACGGCGACGCCGAAGAGCGTGCTGACGGTCGCGTCGAAGTAGCCCTCGGCCGTGACGAGCGTGCCCTCGAAGCCGACGAGCTTGTCGAGCGTGATCGCGTTGCCGCCGATGTCCGTGAGATTAGCGGGCCAGCGCGCGTCCGTGTTCATGCGGACGAGCACGCCGTTGACGCGGAACGAGCCGTCGGTGGCGTTGACGTCGCTGAGCGAGCCGGAGAGGACGTTCTCGGCGAGTTCGATGAAGACCGAGTCGGCGACGAACGAGACGCAGGTGCTGACGGTGCCGGGGCTTGTGCCGCCGATGGTCGTTTCGCCGGAGGCGATAGCGCCGGACGAGCGGGTGGAGCCGCCGATGATCGAGCGCAAGGACTCGGCCGACGGGTCGGTCAGCGCCTCGAAGGTGATGTTACCGACGGGGGCGTCGAGGTCGGCCGTCTTGATGAGCAGGGTGGCCGGGACGGCGAAGGTCACGCCGTTGGCCGTGATGGTGCGGTTGGTGCGGTCGTAAGCGGTGATTTTACCTTCGACCTCGAAGACCGAGGCGTCGGCGTTCGGCGGCGAAGAGACGGCCGTGCAGGGAATCGTCTGTTGGGCGCTGGCCTGCAAGGCGGCAGCAAACATCATGACGGCCGCGAGCAGGCCGAGCGTGAAAGACTTGCGCGCGTTGCGCGGCAAGAGGGAAATGAACTTCATTTCGGGTCAATCTCCTTAACTGTAATGTGATTGTTAGGGGCAATGCCGTCGGCCGAGTGTTAACGTCGAATGACTGCCGGAGTCTCAGCTATGCGGGAGTCGCAACTGTGAGCTTTACGAAAGTCGGCTGACATGGCCGTCGGCGATAAAGGACGCGCGGCACGGATGGTGATTGTGCCGTCGAGCGGCGATGAAGCCCGCCCGGCGTCGAAGGTGTCAGCGTCCCGACACAGGGCAAGGGCCGTGCCTCTGGCGATTCCGTGCGCTAAAGCCTTATTTGGCTCGGTTCGTGCGCGCGGAGGGTTGCGCGGATGTTTCACGGTGAATCAACGCAAGCTTCCCTGTGTTCACGAATGAAACTCGGGGCGCGCGGCGTCGGCTTAAGGTGTAGGGCTATGGGAAGTTAGGGCTTTTTCACGGGCGGGCGCACGGCCCTAACATAAAAGTTGACAAGGAGGCACTCAAGGTTTATATTATCGGGGCATTCAAGTCGCCTGTGGCCCTATGGACGCTTCGCCGAAAGGCTCGCGCGCGTGGGGCGCGACTGGAGCGGGCACGGACATTTTAAGACCCGCGCGCGAGATTCTGAGAGGCCGTCGGCGGCCGCCGCGCGGGGCGAAAGATTGGAGACGAAAGAGCGATGAGTAAGATTATCGGCATTGATTTGGGCACGACCAACTCGGTCGTGGCCGTGATGGAGGGCGGCGAGCCGACCGTGATTACCAACTCCGAGGGCGGGCGCACGACCCCCTCGGTCGTGGCCTTCACAAAGGACGGCAACCGTCTCGTCGGGCAGGTCGCCAAACGTCAGGCCGTCACGAATCCCGAGAACACAGTCTATTCGATTAAACGCTTCATGGGCCGCCGCTTCGACGAGGTGACCGAGGAGAAGAAGCAAGTCCCTTACGAGGTCAAGGCGGCGGGCGGCGACGTGCGCATCAACGCCGGCGGCAAGGAGTACAGCCCGCCCGAGATTTCGGCGATGGTGCTCCAGAAGCTCAAGCAGGCGGCCGAAGACTACCTCGGCCAGAAGGTCGAGAAGGCGGTCATCACCGTCCCGGCCTACTTCAACGACGCGCAGCGCCAAGCCACCAAGGACGCCGGCCGCATCGCCGGTCTCGAAGTGATGCGCATCGTCAACGAGCCGACGGCGGCCGCGCTCGCCTACGGACTCGATAAGAAGAAGGACGAGACCATCGCGGTCTTCGACTTCGGCGGCGGCACGTTCGACATCTCCGTCCTCGAAGTCGGCGAAGGCGTCGTCGAAGTTAAATCCACGAACGGCGACACGCACCTCGGCGGCGACGACATCGACGAGGCTCTGATTCGCTGGATCATTGAGGAGTTCAAGAAGGATCAGGGCATCGACCTCTCGAACGACAAGATGGCCTTGCAGCGCCTCAAGGAAGCGGCCGAGAAGGCGAAGATCGAGCTTTCTTCGACGATGGAGTCGGAGATTAATCTCCCCTTCATCACGGCCGACCAGTCCGGCCCGAAGCACCTCGTGATGAAACTCACGCGCGCACGCTTCGAGCAGTTGATTGACCCCATCCTCCAGCGCCTCATGCCGCCCGTCGAGCAGGCTCTCAAGGACGCGGGCGTCGACTCGAAGAAGATTGACGAGGTCGTGCTCGTCGGCGGCTCCACACGCATCCCGAAGGTGCAGGAGTTGGTCAAGGGCTTCTTCGGCAAAGACCCGAATAAGACCGTCAACCCGGACGAGGTCGTCGCCGTCGGCGCGGCCGTTCAGGCGGGCGTCCTTTCGGGCGAGAAGACCGACATCCTGCTGCTCGACGTGACGCCTTTGAGCCTCGGCATCGAGACTTTGGGCGGCGTCTTCACCAAGCTCATCGAGCGCAACACGACCATCCCGACGCGCAAGAGCGAAATCTTCTCGACCGCCTCGGACAACCAGACCTCGGTCGAGGTGCACGTCTTGCAGGGCGAGCGCCAGATGGCCTCGGACAACCGCACGCTCGGCAAGTTCCACCTGGTCGGCATTCCGCCCGCGCCGCGCGGCATCCCGCAGGTCGAGGTGACGTTCGACATCGACGCCAACGGCATCGTCAACGTCTCGGCCAAGGACATGGGCACCGGGAGAGAGCAGAAGATCACGATCACCTCCTCGTCGGGCCTGTCGAAGGACGAGATCGACAAGATGATGCGCGAAGCCGAGGCGCACGCGGGCGAGGACGCGAAGAAGAAGGAGGAGATCGAGGCGCGCAACCGTCTCGACGGCGCGGTCTACCAGTGGGAGAAGCTCTACACCGAGAACAAAGAGAAGCTCGACGGGGCGACCTCCACGCAGATCGAGGCGGCCATCGCCGACGCCAAGAAGGCTCTCGAAGAGGGCGGTGTTGACCGCATGAACGACGCCTTCAACAACCTCCAGACCGCCATGAACAAGATGTCCGAGGCGCTCTACAACAGCGGCGCCGCGGCGGGCGGCGCGACCGGCGGCGACGAACAGGCCAACGCCGCGGGCGCCTCGTCCGGCTCTGCGGGCGGCGGCGCGACCTCGGGCGGCGGCGACGACAACGTCATCGACGCCGAGTACGTGGACGTGGACGAGAACAAGTAAGGGCTCGTAAATGGTGAATGGTAAATGGTGAATGGATAAAGGCAGAATCCATTTACCATTTACCATTTACTGTTCACCATCAGAATGGCTAAAGAAGACTTCTACCAAATCCTCGGGGTCAAGCGGGACGCGAAGCCGGACGAGATTAAGAAGGCTTACCGCCGGCTCGCGCGCAAGTACCACCCGGACGTGAATCCGGGCGACAAGTCGGCCGAGGAGCGTTTCAAGCAGATCACGGAGGCGCACGACGTGCTCTCCGACGAGAAGAAGCGCAAGGTCTACGACCGCTTCGGCTCCTACTCCGACCAACTCGCCGACGCCGCCGCGCGCGGGGCCGCGGGGCCGGGCGGAGGCGCGGGCGCGCGTGGGGGCGGGGTGCCCTTCGACTTCGCGGGCTTCGACTGGGGCAACACGACGACCTCTTCTTCGACGGGCGGAGGCTCCTCGTTCCGCGACATCTTCTCGGAGCTGTTCGGCGGCGGGAAGGCCGAGAAGGAGCCGCCGCGGCCGATGCCGCAGAAGGGCGCCGACATCGAGATGCCGCTCGCGCTCTCGTTCGAGGAGGCCGTCACGGGCCTGACGACGAACATCACGGTCAACCGCTCCGAGCAGTGCCCGCGCTGCAACGGCGCGGGCGACACGGGCGGCAACCCCGTCACCTGCCCGACCTGCCACGGCGCGGGGCAGGTGCAGAAGGCGGGCGGGCGCATGCGCTTCGCGCAGGAGTGCCCCGACTGCGGCGGCGCGGGGAAACGTCGGCCGCCGTGCGCCCTGTGCAACGGCAAGGGCACGGTGCCGAAGGCCGAGACGGTGAAGGTCAGGATTCCGGCGGGCGTGGACACGGGCTCGCGCGTGCGGATTCCGGGCAAGGGCGAGGGCGGGCGGATGGGCGCGCCCGCGGGCGACCTCTTCATCATCACGAACGTCGGCAAGCACCGCCACTTCACGCGCAAGGGCGACAACATCTACGTCACCGTCCCCGTCACCGTGCCCGAGGCCGCGCTCGGCGCGAAGATCGAAGTGCCGACGGTCCAGGGCAAAGCGCAGCTTCGCATTCCGCCGGGAACGCAGTCAGGGCAAAAGTT